>JAITXE010000035.1 GCA_031284925.1 Methanobrevibacter sp. | reverse complement strand
AATAATTTGTTATAAAAAGAATTTGAATTTTAAAATCAAAATTTATAGATTAATAATCTATTATTTCTAATTAAATTTGAATATATTAAATTTATATTAATTATGCTTTTTTATTTAAAATTTGAGTAATTATCAAATAACAATAAATTACTTACTAATTTATGAAATTTGTTTAATCCTACAATCAATATCTTTTAATTAAATCCATGAGAAAAGTTGGTGTTCCAGTTTCAAACCAATAATTATTAAACACCCCGTCCTTATTAAAAAATGATAAAATGGAGTATATAAAAACTTTTTCCCATCCCATGAATAACCATTGTACCACTGCTTAATCAAATCAATTAATTGGTTAACAGATATCTCATTATCCTCACTAATTTTAACAAGGTAATCCTTAAAATAATTTTCAATTTCCTCTTGAGTATAACCACAAATACTTGAAAAATCACTTTTAATAGTTAAATCAGAGAAAAGTGATCCTTTAGAAAATTTACTTACTCCTGTTATAAAGACAAATTCAAGTTTACTATCAGCACTTTTTAAAGAACCATAAAAATCTTTCAAGAAATCACGAATATCAATAGATAGTTTTTCATCATTTATATTACTAATAATAGGTTTATCATATTCATCAACAAGAACATGTTTACTAGGGGTTATATAAATCTTATCTATTAATTCAGTTAATTTATCGTTAGATGATTTTGCTTTAAGTTTAATAGAAAATTCGTCTTTTGCAATAGAATCTGTGAGAAAATTTAAAGATTCCTCAAAACTTTCAATGGTATCTGAGTTTACATTATTTAAATCAACATGTATACAGAACATGTTTTATCCCAATCCCCCTTATCATAAATATATAAACCATTGAATAATTCTTTACTTCCTTTAAAAAGTTCTTTAAATGTACTTAGAAGTAATGAATTTCCAAATCTCCTTGGACGAGAAAGAAAATAATATGTTCCTCTAAGAGATATAATTTTTTCTATTATATCTGTTTTATCAACATATATTTTGTTTCGCTTTATTAATTTTTTAAAATCTGCTATATTAACGGGTAAATAACTTTTATGCTCATTTTACACACCATTTGTAAATATATCACAATTTAACAATTTTATTATACATTTAGCAAATTAATTAGCAGATATGAACTAATATATCTATGTTTCTTTTTTTTAAATAAAATAATTACTATTAATTTAAATAATTCATTTTATACAATTTTTTATTTTTTCATGACACATATTTTAATGTTTGTAGTTTACTGTTTATATAAACATTGAATTAGTATTTTCTTGTGTTTTTTTTTAAAATAGATTAACTTCTACAATTTCTTCAGCATCTATCATCTCAACAAATTTTGGGATTTTTATATATCCATCTGAAAATGATAAAGATGCTATTGCTCCTGAATCTTTTATTATGGGATAAATTTCATTGTCTTTAATTTCAACTAAGTGATATTCCATTCTGCCTTTTGCAGAATGAATTCTTTTTGCTAGTTTATATTGTTTTCTTTTAATAGTGTTTTTTTCAGATGATCCTGTCATTGCCTTGATATTTAAATCTATTAGAATATAGTAAATAAGTATTGCGGATACAGGATTTCCTGGAAGACCTATTATAAGTTTATATTTAATCCTACCAACTAAAGTGGGTTTTCCTGGTTTAATAGAAATACCATGAATTATAATTTCTCCTAATTCATCTATGACTTTTTTTAGTATATCTCCAACACCAGCTGATGTTCCACCAGAACAAATTATAATATCTGATTCTTGTACTGATTCTTCTATCATGTTTTTTAATTTATTATAATTATCATTAACTATTCCTTTAATATTAACTTTTCCACCTGAGGATAAAACAGCTCCTTTAATTAAATTCGTATTTATATCATATATTTTACCTGGTTTAAGTTTTTCACTTTGATTTAAAAGTTCATTTCCAGTTGATATTATACTAACCTTAGGTTTTTTAAAGACATCTAAATTTTCTATTCCTTCTGCACTTAAAAGACCAACTTTCACGGGATTTAATATATTTCCTTTTCTTAAAATTAATTCTCCTTTTTTTATATCTGATCCTTTTTTTGCAATATTTATATTTGGTGCGAGGCTTTTAAAAATAGCTATATCATTACTATCTTCTATTTTTTCACTATATTCAACCATTACAACAGCATCAGCTCCTTTTGGAATAGGTGCACCAGTACTTATTTCAATACATTCCCCATTTTTTAAGGTTTTTTCACTGTTTGATCCAGCCCCAATACTATCAATACATTTTAAAACCTTTGGCTTATTTCCGCTTGCTCCAAAACTATCTTCTGCTTTTATAGCATATCCATCCATTATTGCTTTATCAAATAATGGAAGTTCAATTTCACTGTATATATCTTGAAATGCGATTCGATTATAGCTGTTTTTCACTGGAATATTCTCTGATTCTAAGGCATATAATTGATTAAAAAAGCTTTCAATGATTTTTTTAGCATCATTTGATTCTACAATATTTAAAAATTCAGTTCCCAAAAATAATCACCTTTTTAAAAAACTTATAGACGTGTTTATGTTATTTATAAGATTATTAATTATTTTATAGTATAATAATAAACTTTAAAATTAATTATTTTAATTTAAAATCAAATATAAAAACATGATTTTAGAAACAAGGAGATCCATGGTTGAATATTCTTTTCACTTAAAGTTTAAACATTGTCAATTGCTTAAGATTTATTGTTTAAAATAATAAATTTTATTTTTAAATAATAACCATTCAATTATAACTTTTTGATATAACTTTTGGGTTTAGTTTCAAAAATCATGTTTATTTATTTAATTTTTTTAGAATCATGGATATCAGTACCTGATTCATCTGCATGATTACCTGCGAAAGTACAGGAAAAAATATTTGTCTGACCCACATACATGTACAGCTCCACCTCTAGAATTTGCAGTATTGTTTGTGAAATCACTATCAATTATAGAAACACCATCAGTACTCATATCAATAGCACTACCCATACCAGTTGCAATACCTCCCATATTTCGATTAACCTGGTTATTTGAAAATTTAGAATTCACTAGCAGAAGCAATATAAACAGCCATTTCACTATCTTCGAATGCATAGTTACTTATTATGGCATCAAGATTACCATATCCTATTGTTGTTCTTGAAGAACCTTTACTACTTACATATGCTCCATTTTTTATTAGTTAAATTAGAGAAAGATGCCTTAACTTTAGCTTGTTTGAGAACTCTGAAAAAAGAGTTTTTATTTTCACCATCAAAAATAACACCTTCTTGGCTTTCATCTACAATATTAACATTTTTATCAATGTCAAGGAAGATATTACCTTCGCCTTTGTAAATTCCATTAGCTATAAATACTGTTCCTTTATCAGGTGTAGCTTCTATTACTTTAGCAACTGTTTTAAAGGGACTAGCACTTGTTCCAGAATTGGAATCATTACCAATATTTCCATTAACATATGCAGTTGGGATTGATTCAGCTGTAGTTAATGGTAACATGCTTAGGCTTAATACTAAAATTAGTAAACTGCCCCGAATATAACTTTTAGTTTTTTATTCATCTTATTTTTCACCATTTTTCGTTTATTTTATTTATAATATTGAGGCAACTCATTTTAGGATTTAATAAAAAAATTAAACACTAATCAATTAAAGGATATAACAAATGTGTCCCTTGAAAAAAGAGAAATTGGATTTGTTTATCAAGACTATATGTTATTTCCACATAAAACAGTTTTTGAAAATATTTCTTTTGGATTGAATTTAAGAAAAATGGGAAAAGAAGAAATAAAGAAAATTGTGGGTGAAATGATGAAACTTTTAGGAATATTTCACCTCCATAACCGCTTGCCCAGAACTCTAAGTGGGGGTGAACAACAAAGAACAGCTATTGCACGAGCATTAGTTGTCCATCCAAAAGTTTTGCTTATGGATGAACCATTAAGTGCACTTGATAGAAAAATAAAAGAGGATTTAATGGATGAGTTAAAAAACATACACGAAAAATTTGATATAACAATAGTTCATGTGACCCATAATTTTGATGAAGCCCTTATTTTAGCTGATAGAATAGCTATAATGAGAAAAGGAGAAGTAACACAGATAGGAACTGTGGATGAGATTTTTAGAAATCCAAAAAGTGAGTTTGTGGCTGATTTTGTAGGTGTAAAAAATATGATTAAAGGGAATGGAAAGATAAATGATAAAATTCTAGAGATAAATACAGGAAATATAACCATGTATTCAACTAAGCTTAAAGAAGGTCCAGTACACATAACTATAAGACCTGAAGATATAATATTATCTGTAAATAATGTCAAAACAAGTGCAAGAAATGTCTTTAAAGGTTTAATTAAAAAAATATTGGATGAAGGTGCTTTAATAAAATTAACTGTTGATGTTGGAGAACAATTTATAGTTTATTTAACCAGGTAATCATTCATGGACATGATATTAAACATAGGAAAAGAGGTTTGGATTTATATTAAAGCCACTGCAGTAATTGTATTTTAATATTTTTAAAATAATTAAAATAGATTATTTTTAAAAATAAGAAAATTTTTATAATTTTAAGAAATATATATTCACATGAATAAAATTAATATTTATAAAATAAGTTAATATTAATAAAAAGAGGGGTTTAAATATATGGATGAAAATGGAAAAATTTGGATGGAT
>JAITXE010000012.1 GCA_031284925.1 Methanobrevibacter sp. | reverse complement strand
TCACTTATAACTTAATTTTAATATCTAAAGCACTTGATCCTTTTTCATATACAAAAATTGGGTTTATATCAAGTTCAGATATTTCTGGGAAGTCTAAAGCTAATTTAGCTACTCGTTTAATTGCTTCTTTAACTTCAGAGATGTCGGATGGGGATTCTCCTCTAAATCCTTTAAGTAGAGTTGCGGCTTTTGTGTTTTCAATTTGGGCATTAATTTCATTAGAGCTTAATCCTTTTGCTAGATTAAATGCAACATCTTCAATAAGGTTCACATAAACTCCACCCATTCCAAATGCAATCATTGGACCGAATTGTTTATCTTTAATCATACCTACAAGCACTTCTTGTCCATCTGGCATCATTTTTTGTACTTCTATACCGTCAGGAATAATATCTGGGTGTGCTTTTTTGGAGTTTGCTATGATTTCATTGAATACTTCTTCTGCCTCTTCTTTGGTGTTAATTCCTACTTTTACTCCGCCAATATCAGATTTATGAATTATTTTATCTGATGCGATTTTTAAAACTACTGGGAACCCCATTTCTTCAGCTACTTTACCTGCTTCTTGCGGAGAACTTGAAAGTATTATTGGTGCTGCAGAGATTTTATATGCTTTTGCTACTGAATATGCTTCACTACCAAGTAAGGTGTCTTTGTTTTCGGATTTAACTTTCTTAAGAATATCTTCCACGGCTTTTTTATCTATGTCATTAATTTTAGATATTGGATCATCATATTTTCTATTTTGCACATCATTAAACCTTGATAAATAATCCACTACTTTAACAGCTGTTTCTGGGAAAACATAGGTTGGAATATCGTGTTCTCTTAAAATTTTATCAGCATTTATAAATGATGGCCCTCCCATATTTACAACTATAACTGGTTTATCAAAGTTTTTAGATCCTTCAATTAATGCTTTAGCTATTCCATCAGGATCAGCTGTTGCTGTTGGACAAACCATTACAACAAGACTATCTACATCATCATTGTTTAAGACTATATTTAATGTTTCTTGATATCTGCTTACTGGGGCATCTCCTAAGACATCTATAGGATTTTTTGCACTACCCTCATCAGGAATAGCTTTTTTAAGTTTAGCTGTTGTTTTTTCATCAAATTGAACAAGATTTAAACCATGTCTTTCCATTGCATCAACTGATACAACTCCTCCACCACCTGCATTTGTGATAATTGCAAGGTTACGGCCTGTTGGAATTGGACACATTGAAAATGCTAAAGCAACATCAAATAATTCATTCATGGTCGTTACTCTAAATATTCCTGATTGTCTAAATGCAGTATCAAATGCAACATCACTTCCCGCTAAAGCTCCTGTATGTGATGCGGCTGCTGCTGCTCCTGATTCACTTGAACCAGATTTTAATATGATGATTGGCTTTTTATCTGAAACTTTTCGAAGTGTGTTTATGAAGTTATCATCCTCAGATATTGATTCAAGATAAGCTATAACAACTGCAGTATCATCATCATCAGCTAAAAATTTTAAAAGTTCAATTTCACTAACACCTGCTTTATTTCCAAGACTTATTACTTTAGAAAATCCTATTCCTGCAGTTATACTCCAATCTATAATAGCTACCATCATTGCTCCACTTTGTGATACAAATGCAATGTTTCCTTTTGGTGGCATCATTTGTGAAAATGAGGAGTTTAATGGTGTGTGTGTATTAATTGTTCCTAAACTATTAGGACCAATTAAATTGATGTCATGTTTTTCTAGAATACTTATCATTTCTTCTTCAAGTTTAACACCTTCTCCTCCAATTTCTTTAAATCCAGCTGTTATTACAGTAATATTTTTAACACCAACTTCACCACATTCTTCTAAGGTTTTATTTACAAAGGGTGATGGTATAGATATAACAGCAAAATCTGGTACTTCTGGTAAGTATTTAATATTTTTATAAGCTTTAATACCTTGAATTTCACTACTGTTTGGATTTATGGGATATATTTTTCCTTTATAACCTTCTTTTACAATATTATCTACAACAATGTATCCAACTTTTTCTTCAGAGTTTGATGCTCCAATTATAGCTACAGAATTTGGGTTAAACATTTTATTAAGTTCATTCATAATTATAACTCCTTTACAATTATCATGATTTATCTTTATCATATATTTATTTATTAAGAATATAAATATATTTTCTTATTAAAAATTAAGAATATAATAATTAAGTTAAGACATTAATTAATACTAATAAATATTAAAGAGAACTTTTATTACAATCAATATTTCAAGTAAGTACCTATTATTTTAATATTCTGCAATGTTAATTAATATTAATGTAATGATAAATCATGCCAACTTGTTGATTTATTTTTTTTATATTTATTATATGTATATTTCTACTACTTAATTTTTTTATGTAATCTAATTTTTTCATTATTAATTAAAAAAATTATTGTAGTTGATAATAAATTTGATTTAATCTTAATCTTTATAATGTTTTCCTGATAATCTATTATATAGAGATTGGTAAGTGTATTAACTAATTAAAAAATATTTGATAATAATAATCTGATGAAAAATAATATTAATAATTAAACGATTAAAATATGTAAAAATAAATTTAATTAAGATTAAAAGTCATAAAATTTATTCTATTTTTAAATTAATAATTTTTAAATTTCTATAAATCATTTTAAATATTAATACTTAATAAAACTAATTATAAATAATATAAAAATCAAGTTTAATTACTTATTTAAATATTTTTATCTTTTGTTGAAATATAAACTATATAAAACTTTTAAATTAATTTTAAATGGATTTAAAGCAAATAATTTTTTGAATACTTTTCAAATGCTCTATCCCAAGTAATTATAAACATGAAAGTTTTAAAATAAATAATGAGAGGGTTAATATGAAAGCTGAACTACGTAAAGAATATAATAGAATTAAAGACAAACTAAGTGAAGACGAATTTTTAGAGAAATTAGAGTCTATGAAAAAAGAATATGAAAATGTAAGCTTCATGAACGACAACGACATTGCAAAAATGATTGTAGGCACATTTATAGATGAAAAAAGTGAGACAATATCTAATAAAGATGAACATACAATGGATAAAATATCAAAATTAGAGTCTGGTATTCAAGATGTGAATGTCATTGGTAGATTAATGGCAATTTCTACTCCTAAAAAATTCACAACAAGAAATGGAAAATCTGGTAAGCTTGCTAACTTAATTTTAGAAGATGACACTGATAAAATAAGAGTTGTGTTATGGACTGAAAATATTAAGCTACTAAAAAATATCAACGAAGGCGATATAGTTGAAATTACTAAAGCAGATGTAAAAGATGGATATAACTCAGCTTTAGAACTTCATTTGCAACCTCGTTCTTCAATAAATAAATTAGAAGATAGTGATGACTATAAAAATTTCCCAAAATATGAAGAAATTATCACACCAATTAGTGATTTAGTCCCAGAGGAAAAAAATAATGTAGTTGCAAGAATTATCAGGATTACCTCTACAAGAACATTTGATAAGAATGGTAAAACTGGTAAAGTGAGATCTTTTGAACTTAAAGATAAAACAGGAGAAGTAAATTATACTTTATGGAATAATGATGTTGATATTATTGAAGATTTAGATTTAAATGAGGGAGATGCAGTTAAAATTCTTGATGCAGAAGCCAAAGAGAGAAATGGAGAAATATCTCTTTCACATTGGAGTAGTAGAATTGTAAAAGGAGATTTTGATGTTCCTGAATTTGAAGAGGAAATAACCAAAATAGCTGAAGCTCGTGAAATGAGCAGTGTTAATTTACTTGGTGTAGTTATTAAAATTCATGATACAATATCCTTTGAAAGAACAGATGGATCTGCTGGTTTTGTTAAATCCATTGAGATAGCAGATGATACAGGAACAATAAAAGTCACACTATGGGGTGATGATACAAAATTAGAATTAAATAAAGGAAATATACTAAAAATCCTTGGAGCAGCCATAGAATTTGATGAATATTCTATAAGTGGTTATAAAGTAAATACTAATTGGAACACAAGAATAATTAAAGATCCAGAAGGAGATTCTAAACTTATAGAACTTTTAAAAGAATATCAAAGCCAGCTTGGACCTGTTAAAATAGAACAGATTCAAGAATTTGAAGAGGATGGTGAAGAAGTAGATGTTCTTGGAAGATTAATCAATTTAACTGAACCTAGACATTTTGAAAGAGATGATGGAACACCAGGTATAGTTAGATCTGGAGATTTAGCAGATGAAACTGCCGTAGTTAAAATATCTCTTTGGGACGATAAAGCAAGTTCAAGTTTGTTACTTGGAGCTCCTGTTTTACTTGAAAATGCAAGAACAAGAATGGGTTTATTCAGTGTAGAATTAAATATAGGGAGGAGTTCAAGAGTAATTCAACTTAAAGAAAATGATGTTAAAGACTTACCAAGTTTAGCTGAACTTGAAGATATGATTTACACCACTAAAAAGATTGAAAGTTTAGATGAAGATGATAACTATATTAAATTATTTGTAAGAATTATTGACATTCAAAATCCAAATGAATTCCAAAAACAAGATGGAACTGTTGGTTTAGTAAGATCAATAGAGTTAGCAGATGAAACTGGTTCAATTAAAGCTTCATTCTGGGATAATAATGCAGAAATTGCCTATGAATTAGGTGATCCATTAAAAATAGAAAACCCAAGAGTTACTTTTAGAAACGATCAACTAGAGATAAGTATAGGAAATGCTTCAAAGGTTTCAAAAGTTAGTGAAGAAGATTTAAAAGACCTTCCATCTTATAAAGAACTTGAAGAAATGATATATGTCTCAAAAAATATTGAAGACCTTGAAGATGATGATAGAAATATCAGAATCATTGGTAAATTATCAGAGATTGCAGGCGATAAATTAATTTCACCAAGATGTCCAAGTTGTAATAATAGATTAGAGCAAATTGAAGGAGAATATGCATGTGATTATTGTGGGGATGATTTTGATAAACCAAATTATCTCTTAATGCTACCTTCAAGAATTGAAGATGATACTGGAGATATTCAAGTTACTTTTTTTAAAGACTTAGCTGAAGATTTATTAGGAATGAGTACTGATGAAATTGCTAAAATTGTTGAAGAATCAAATGACGATAATCCATTAGAATCTAAAGTTGAAGATTTAATTGGTTTAGAATTAACTTTAATTGCGGATGTTGGATTTGATGACTATAATGAAGAAAATAGATTACAAGTGAAAAAGATTATATCTAAAAATCTTTAAATCATATTGTAATAGTTAATATTAATTAAAATAAAGAATAAAGGAAGGATAATCATGGTTGAACTTGAAGACTTACCAAGTGTGGGTGAAAAAACAGCACAAAAATTAAAAGATGCAGGATTTGCTGATATGATGAGATTAGCAACTGCTACAGCAAAAGAATTATCTGTTAAAGCTGAAATTGGTGAAGGTGTAGCTGAAAAAGTAATTGAAGCTGCAAGAAAAGCAGAGGACATTGATTTTGAAACTGCATATGATGTTATGGAACGCCGTAAAGAAGTAGGAAGAATTAATGTTGGTAGTTCAGCTTTCAATGATTTAATTGGTGGAGGAATTGAAACTCAATCAATTACTGAAGTATTTGGAGAATTTGGGTCTGGTAAAAGTCAGATTTCACATGAATTAGCTATTACTGTTCAATTACCAGTTGAATCTCAAGGATTAGATGGAGAATGTGTATTTATTGATACTGAAAATACATTCCGTCCTGAAAGAATTGAGCAAATAGCTACAGCATTTGACATTGATCATCATGAAGCACTACAAAAAATCCATATTGCAAGGGCATTTAATTCATCCCATCAGATGTTAATGGCTGAAAAAGTAAATGAACTTATTCAATCTGGAACTAATATTAAATTAGTAATTGTAGATTCTTTAATGGCTCATTTTAGGGCAGAATATATAGGAAGAGAATCTCTAGCAACAAGACAGCAAAAGCTTAATCAACATTTGCACACACTCCAAAATATTGCTACCACATATAATATAGCTGTTTTCCTAACAAACCAAGTTCAAGCAAGACCAGATGCATTCTTCGGAAGCCCAACAAAAGCAATCGGAGGACATGTTTTAGGGCATGCATCAACTTACAGGGTCTGGCTTAAAAAAGGACTAGCAGGTAAAAGAATAGCACGACTTGTAGACAGTCCACATCTTCCAGAAGGAGAATGTGTATTTAAAATAACCAGTGAAGGAATAGTCGATTAAATCTGGTTTTATTAAGGTTAAATTTTGATTTAAATTAAGAATAATTAAATTGTCCTGACTGTGAGCTATCAATGATAAGCATTTTCACATCAAGAACAATAAACACCAAATATTTTGTATTGGAGGTGTTATTAAATTTAATGGAAAAATTGTAGAGTACTATAAATGCAAAAATTTAAATAATATTGAGTATAAAATAAATAATATTATTAATATTAAATTTTATGATATAGGAATATTTCATGATTAAAAATAAAAAATATCAATTAAATAGATCAACAAATGATATTAAAATATTTGAAAGTTTCTATGATATGATGGAAACTTATGCTGATGAATTAGCATTAAAATCAAACATTAGTGTAATTGACATAAACCCCGAAAAAATGTTAAAGAATATATTATAATAGAAAAAACTGGAATGAATCAATAGCAATCTTATTAGTGTCATGACAACTTAGTTATTGCGAATGATTTATTATAATGTTTAACATTTAAATTTATGCATATGAAAACTATAGAAATCCAATTTGAAGATAAAGAAATTAAATTCTTAAATGAATTTAGGAAAAAAGTCATTAAAAATGCAAAAGAAATAACAAGAGCCAATGTCCTTTTATTAGTTAATAAAGGCATGAAAATTAAAGATATTGTTAAAATAACGGGTGTTAGCCGTGATACTCTCATGAACATTAAAAAAAAAAGATAATTAAATGATGGATTAGAATTTGCTTTAAAGGATAAGCCTCGTCCAGGTCAACCTCGAAAATATGAGGATGAAAAAATAACAGAGATAATTGCATTACCATGCACTGATCCACCTAAAGGGAGAAAAAAATGGAGTATTAGACTTATGACAGAAACTCTTAACCAAAAAGAAGAGTTTGAAACTATCCATCTTATCCTAAAAAAAAGGCACAAGACCATGGATTAAATTAATGTGGTGCATAGTCAAAATCAATAATGAATATCGTAAAAGAATGCACAGATGTTTAAAATTATATGATGAAGAATATCAAATAATATGCTTTGATGAAAAACATAAACAATTAATAGATGATTTAAAACCTAAAATACCCATGAAAATGGGATATTATGAAAAATATGATTAACAGGTTTACAAAAGAGATGTAACTGTAAACAGATCGACGAACTAAAAAAGATTTTGCAATATACATGAAACATCTTGTAAACGATGTATCCCCCAAAGCTAAAAAGTTAAGAATTCTCATGGATAATTTAAATACTCATACCTATGATTCAATTCTTGAAACATTTGAATTTGAAGAAGCATTAGAACTTATAAGAAAAATAGAATTTATTTATACTCAAGTACATGCAAGCTGGCTCAATATTGCTGAAACAGAAATTAATGTAATGGGTACAGAATGCACTGATGAAAGAATGAAGAATATTTAATAAATGAAATTAAAGCTTGGCGTGATGAGAGAAATAAAAAAGAAAGTAAAATTCAATGGACTTTTACTAAGGAAAAAGCAGATAAAAAATTATCAAAATATTATGTCTAAATTATCATAATAATGAAAAATTAAATTGCCATGACATTAGATTATAAATATGATGATATTGGATATGAACTTAAAATATTAAACGAAGCAGTTATATAACTGTAAACAAACATAGAAAAATAATTTAGTTTTTCTGACAATTTCTTAAGTTGATCTACTTTTAAGTTGGAGTTTTAAAAATATGGTTAATTAAAATAAAATCAAAAATTTAATGGATTGAATTTAAAAGAAAAATATCCAACTTTAGGGTACTGTAAACTACATGTGTGATTTTTCATTTCAAAAATTTATAAAAACACCTAAAAAACTAATTAGATAGATATGAACTAATTTTTGAAATTTGAAAAACCACACATGTAGTTTACAGTGCTAACTTTAGAAATAAAAACTTCAAAAGAGATAATTTAACTATGAATGAGAAAAAAGTTTAAATGCAATAAAATTTAAAAGACAATTACAAGAAAACTTATGGAAAAAATCTGTTGCGAAAAATTTACATGAGTATATTGAATATGTAAATAATGAAAGAAATAACTCACCATCTAAAATTTTTATTAGTATTTAATTAAAAAATGTTTTGAATGATTTTTAATGTAATGTATTAATATTTTAAAATATTTTTATAAAATGAATATTTAATTTTAACATGACCATAATAATTTAAAGGAGGAGTTTGTATAGATTTTATAAGAGCAAGAGGAACACGAGATTTTTTATTTGATGAAATGACCCAAAGAAGAAATGTGGAGAATATTTTAAGGGAGATATTTGAAACATATTCTTATAAAGAAATAAAAACTCCTATTTTTGAAAACTTATCATTATTTACAACTAAATCAGGTAATGATATTGTTAATCAATTGTATAATTTTAAAGATAAATCAGATCGTGATTTAGCTTTACGTCCAGAGCTTACTGCACCAGTAACTCGTTTATATCTTAATTCGATGCAAAAAAACTTAAAACCCATAAAATTATATTATTTTGGGAGTTGTTTTAGATATGAAAGGCCTCAAAAAGGAAGATTTAGACAATTTTGGCAATTTGGCTGTGAATTAATTGGTGCTAAAAGCCCTGAAGCAGAGGCTGAAGTAATAGCTTTGACTTTTGATTGTCTTGAAAGATTAAATGTAAATGCTGAAATTCATATTAATCATTTAGGAATAATTAGGGGAATATTTAAAGAATTTAATATCTCGGATGAGATACAAGAACAACTAATGATTTTAATTGATAAAGGGGATAGAGAATTACTAAATGAAAACATGAAAAATGATTTATTATCTGATAATGAGACTCTTCAAGAAATTATCTTAAAATTGTTTGATTCACTTGGAGATAAAAACACATTATTTGAAATTGAAGAATATTTAAAAGAATATGAACAGGTAAAAGAACCTTTAATTGAGTTTAAAAAATTAATTGAATTATTAGCAATTTTTGGAGTAAATAGTTATAAAGTTAATTTATCAGTTGCAAGAGGTTTAGATTATTATATGGGTATTGTATTTGAAATTTATGCTAAAGAACTTGAAAGTCAGAAGCAAATATGTGGTGGTGGAAGTTATCAGTTAATTAAATTATTTGGTGGTGAAGATATTCAATCTACAGGTTTTGCATTTGGTTTTGATAGATTAATGATGGCTATTAATGATTTAAAAGAGTTAGAAAATACCCAAGTATTAGTTGCTCCAGTATATGATGATTCAAGACTTAAATCTTATGAAATAGCTCAATTACTTAGAAGATCAGGTATAAAAACAGAAACAGATTTATTTAAAAGAAAAATCAAAAAAATAATGGCTTATGCTAATAGTTTAAATGTAAGTAAAGTAATATTAGTTGGAGAAAAAGACTTAAAAGAAAGAAAATTAACAGTAAAAGACATGGGTTCTGGAAATCAAGAGCTTGTTCCAATTGAAGATATTGTTAAATATATTAAAGATAATAGTTCATACTATTAAGTTAATCTTAACTCTATTTAATAACTTTTTAGCATCATCAAAATCATTTTCATATATATGAGCACTAATTGATTGTATTGTAACATTCCCAACCTTTGAGTTTGTTTTTTCTGCTACATATTGGGCTAAATAAGTTAAACCAACAACATTTGGAAACCATGCCCCATAAATATCATGTGAACGCCAAAGAGCAGTTGTATAAAGATTACCATCCCTAATTTTAAAATCAACAAGAATTAAACATGGAACTTCTTCATTTACTGAATCTAATGCTTGATCCCAGGTTATAGATATTGCTCTTCGTGATTCTCGACATTGATTTAGTCTATTAATAGCTTCAGTTATTTGATCAGTATGATTAAAATGATCTCTAAGCCGATTTCCATAGGTATAAATGAAACCTTTCTTATCTTTACTTAGGAACTGTTCACTATATGTTTTAAGTTTATCTCCTTTCCAAAAATAATCTTTAGGAACTTTAATATTTAATATGTCTGAAGATTTAATATTAAAAAAATCAGTAGAATTTTTTCCTAATGGCTTTTTAACTTGAACTAAAACATTCATTATTTCCTTTGTTAAAGATCCTCTTTCATCACTTATATTATGACCTTCACTCATTATTTTTTTAACAAGTTGTTCCCAACCATCAACTATTTCATCTACTTCAATTAATGTTGCCATTTATTCACCTAATCACTTTATCATTACATAAGTATACTAATTATTTTAAAAAGAATTATTAAGTTTAAAAATTATAATATTTTAAGTTATATTTTATTTTGGTTTAAATATATTAATAAAAGTAAGTATTAACATTTTTATTTTATAAATTTAAAATTCATGATTTTTATAATGAGTTGTTATAACTATTTTTAATATAAATTTATTGAATTATTAAAGGTGGAATTATGAAAAGTACTGAAAAAATGATTTGTTTAGTGGATGGAGAGCATTATCTTCCTGTTACTAAGGCAGCTATCAATATTTTTGAAAATATGGGGCATGTTGATGTTGTAGCTATTGTATTTATTGGGGGGACTGAAAAGTTAAGAACCGAGGGTCCTGATAACTATAGTGAAATGATGGGGCTACCAGTTCATTTTGGTGAGGATAAAAATGAAATTCCTTATGATTTAATAGTTGAAATGATTAAAACATATGATGCAGATGTTGTTATGGATTTAAGTGATGAACCAGTTTTAGATTATACTAAAAGATTTAAAATTGCTTCAAAAGTTTTATCTCTTGGGATCCCATATAAAGGGCCTGATTTTAAGTTTGAACCATTAACCGAGTATGATATGCTCGAAAAACCTTCAATTAAAATATTAGGGACAGGGAAAAGAATAGGTAAAACAGCTGTTTCATCTTTTGCAGCAAGGAAAATTGATAAAAATGGTTATAACCCTTGTGTAATAGCTATGGGTAGAGGAGGACCTGAAATCCCTGAAATAGTTCATGGAGATCAGATGAAAATCACTCCAGAATTTTTAACCGAACAATCAAATAAAGGAGTTCATGCAGCATCTGATCATTGGGAAGATGCTTTAATGAGTAGAGTTTTAACTATTGGATGTAGAAGATGTGGTGGAGGAATGGCTGGAGACGTTTTTCTAACAAATATGGAAGAAGGAGCTAAAATAGCTAATAAACAAGATAGTGGATTTCTTATTTTTGAAGGAAGTGGTGCAGCTATTCCACCAATAAAAACCAATAAAAATATCACATTAATTGGGGCAAACCAACCTTTAATTAATATTGAAAACTTTTTTGGACCATATAGAATTGTTTTAGGCGATTTAATTATTTTAACAATGTGTGAAGAGCCAATGGCATCAAAAGAAAAGATTAAAAAAATAGAGGATACTATAAAAGAAATTAATCCAAATGCAAAAATAATTTCAACTGTTTTTAGACCTAAACCATTATCTAATATAAAAGATAAAAATGTTTTATTTGCAACAACAGCTCCAGATGCAATAAAAAATGTTTTAATAGAACATCTTGAAAATGAACATGGTTGTAAAATTATTGGAGTCACCCCCCATCTTTCAAATAGACCTTTACTTAAAGAAGATATTAACAAATACATTGATAAGGCAGATGTTATGTTAACAGAACTTAAAGCAGCAGCTGTTGATGTTGCAACAAAAGATTCTCTTGAAGCAGGTTTAGAAGTTGTTTACTGTGATAACATACCAATACCAATCAATGATTCTTATCCTGATTTATCAAAATCCATAATTGAATTAGTTGATTTAGCTATTAACGATTTTAAAAATTCTAATTAATGTTTTGGTGTTTTTTTGAATCAAGAGAAAATTAAGAAACTATTAAATTTTACCATTAAAGAAAAAGAAGTGATCAAATCTCTAAAACTCCCACAAAAGATTTTTCTCCCTTTAATCTTTTCTATTCGATATGGAGGAGATTGGAGTTTAAATAAAGACTCTAAAAAACTCATGTCTGTAAAAGAAAAATTAACTAAATATGATAAAGAAAAAAAAGATTGGATATACCTTAGAATTGATCTATCTTTTTGTAAATCCAGTAGTATTATCTCAAGAAGGCAAGATTTATAGAATGGAAAAATGTAGCACTAATAATGAGAGAAAACTTGTTGAAAGACCTTATAAAATCACAATTGATGGAGATTACATCCTTAAAGCAACACTTGATCCTAAAAAAATGATAATATCTTTAAAATACTTAAAAAACCCATTAAAATTTTTAGGAGCAGGTGCTTATGGAGCATCACATGAAATAGAACATCTTAATAACAATACAATTAAAGGTATCCCTTTCTATGATTTTGAATATGTTTTAGAAAATTAGAAGTAAAAATACTTAATAGATTGAATTAAGCATTGTTTTTTCATGTTCATGCTGAAATATTCATATCAAATCATGTAATCTATTACTCCCACAAATTATTCCTAATGATACTTTTCTTAAATTAGATTTTTATACTTTTTTAAAAAATTAAAGATAAAAAATATTATAACAAATACAAAAGTAAAAACCCTACCTTTTTAGCCTTAGCTTTCAGTAATGAAGATATATGCTGTAAATTTAAAGAATCAATAATAAAATAAAATTAATTTATTTAATCACCACATACTTATTTTCGCTCATGTATACTATCATTACAAAAGAATATTTTCTTAATTTTCAACAGAAATTCTATGAGAAAATATTCAAAATTATATTATTTTGTAACTGATAAGTATACATGAGCGAAAATTTATTATATAACTATATTAATTACATGTTATATCCATGAAAAGTTTAAATAAAAATTAACTACTTATATATTTATTATTATAATTTAATATTTATTAATTTAAAATTAACTAAAATAAATCAATAGGTGTTATCAATGATGCAAAATACATGGAAACTTAAATTAAGAATGATTTTAGCTATGGCAATATTGTTTGGAATTATATATGCCATAATAATAGTTATAGGAACATTAGTTTTTCACCAAACAAGCTTTCGCTTTTTTGGAGTTATAGGAATAGGATTAATGATTATTCAATACTTTGCTGGTCCAAAAATTGTTGAAATGACTATGAGAGTTAAATATGTTAGTAAAGAACAAGCTCCTGATCTTCATAGAATCATTGAAGATTTAGCAAACATTGCAGGAATTCCTAAACCAAAAGTTGGAGTTTCAGAGATGAATGTACCAAATGCATTTGCATTTGGAAGATCCAAAAAAGATGGTCGGGTTTGTGTCACACATGGTATCTTAAATATTCTTAAAGAAGATGAAATAAAAGCTGTTTTAGGTCATGAAATAGCCCATATTAAACATAGCGACATGATAGTAATGACAGTGGTTAGCATGGTTCCAATGGTTTGTTATTATATTGGAATGTCACAAATGTTTAGTAGAGGAAATAATAACAATAATAACACATTTTTAATTGCTGCTTTAGCTATGGTAGCTTATTTCATTGGACAACTATTAGTACTTTTTATATCAAGAACCAGAGAGTATTATGCTGATCAAGAAAGTGTTGAGTTTGGAAATCCTCCTGATAAATTAGCTTCTGCTCTTTATAAACTTGTTAATGGTGCTTCAAAAACTAATAAAGATGAAATTAAAGAATTTAAAGGAAATTCGGCTTTTTTTATAAATGATATTGGAAATTCAGATTTCGATATTCGTGAAATTTCTCAACTTGACACAGATAACGATGGAAATATTTCACCCTCTGAGTTATCACAATTAAAATACAGAAAAATTCATGTTAGCTCTAAAAATAAACTCACAGAAGTTTTTTCAACTCATCCAAACATGTTAAAAAGAATGAAGAAACTATCAGAATATTCATAAATAAAAATAATGCACGTGTTCATATTAGTTAAAAGATGTTTCGAATTGAGGTTAAACATGTTAAAATTAGGAAAACAAACATGCGAACATAGAGAGAGAGAGTTAATGATTTTTATCTAAAAAATAAAATTCTGCTGTTCTTCATTCCTTTTATAACCATACTAACTTATGCCCCCAAACTTTTCTATTATAATTATGCATCAAATACTGAATTCTATATTTTTGATCCACATTTTATGGTGATGGACTGGATTAGGATGGAAAGATGGGGGTTGGCTTTTCTTAAAATCTTCTCATCATTTGGAATGGATTTGAATGTTACATTTATTAATTTAATAACTTATAGTCTTTTAGCAGTAAGTGCAATTATTCTTTGTTATATATTTTGGCGAGCTGGAATCAAAAAACATTATTTGCTCATTGGAAGTTTCATTTATTTAACTTCTCCTTTAATAATTGAGCAAACAAACTTTATTCTTCAAAGTGCTGAAGTTGTATTCTCTTTTTGTATTTTATATATTGGAATATTGATGATTCAATTGTACTTTGAAAGTAAGAAATCATGTTTTTTATTCACAAGCATATTTCTTACTATTTTAGCATTTTCCATATATCAGTCAGTGATAATGGCATTTGTAGTTCTTTCACTTATAATACTTTATTTAATGTTTAAAGATAAAGGATTATTGGAATATATTAAAAAAGGACTAATTTGTGTCATGGTTTTAATAACAAGCCTTATTATGAATAAATTAATTTCATATGGCTTGTGGTTGATTCTGAAATTAAAACATAATTCTTATGTGGATAATATGTCTATTATTGGGAAGGTGAATTTTCAAGATTATTTATATGCCATTAGCAAATTATTTACACGATATTTTATTCAGTATAATAATTTCTTTTTATTTGCTCTGACTCTTTATCAATCTTTTGCATTATTATAATATTTAAGAAGAAAATTACTAAGAAGAAAATGGGAAATGAAAATCTAATAATCTCCTTTATTTCCATTATAGGTATTTATTTCATCTGTATATTCCCAATATTAACAACATTGAATTTTGTGGCAAGAGTCTATGTACCTACTATACCTATTGCACTATTCTTTTTAGTAGTTATTTTTTTATCTAATTTATCTATTAAATCACTGAAGAAAATATCTATTATATTAATTTTAATTCTTTGTCTGGGTCAAATGAAAGTCACCTCTGATTTTGGAATGAGTGAAGAAGTAATGTTTGAACAAGAAATCGTATTATTAAGTGAAATAAAAGATTTTCTCCATGATGCTAATATTACAAATACAGAAGATTATAAGTTAGCAGTAATAGGTGGCAAAGGATTTGAAAGTAATCAAATTATTCAAGGGGATGTTATTGGTAGATCAGTTTTCGAATATGGGGTATCTTCCTTCATACGAGTTAAATAAATTTTTTAGTACTCAAGGATTAAAATTTAATGATATTTCTATAGAAGAATATCAAGAAGCATTAAAACAAAGTAATAATATGCAAAGTTTTCCAGCTAAAAATAGTGTAAAGATAACAGGGGATATTTTAATATTGAAATTAAGTTGATAAATATTAAATTTTCAATCTATTAAATTGTTTTCTTTGGTTAATTTAGTAGAATAAAATCGTGTTAAACAAACAGAGTAGATAGATGTTCATCATAACATTGAAGAATTATGGTTTAGATGAAAACATGCTAATGAATCAGGAACATTAAAATTAAAAGAATTAATATACTTTATCTTTTAGTTTAATGAATTCATCTATTGATTCTCTTGTTGTTCCAACAACTAAACGAT
>JAITXE010000088.1 GCA_031284925.1 Methanobrevibacter sp. | reverse complement strand
AATTGGATAAAGGAGATTATAAAGGTACTTCAGTAGATCCTTGGATAGAATATTTATATGGTGCAACAGATATTAAGAATAATTTACCAGATACAATTCATTTTTATAAGACACATGTTGAATATCTAAGTAGTAAAGATTCAAATAGAGATAACTACCTAAAATATTTTGAAGATAACTTTATAAAAATAAATAACATGAATAATAATTCATCCATTGATTATGGATTTGGGTTTACACAAACAAATATACCAAAAGATTTCTTTAACATATTATATTGACGCGATCCAGCCTATTTTTCTAATATAACACAAACTGAATTAAACAATTGGATGGTTTTACATCCAGAATTGAAACATATAGTGTGGTAAATATAGATTTTGTTTCTAATGGAACAAGAAATTCTGAAGGTGAAACTTTCATGCATCAGGTTATAAATACAAACTTTAATTGATAGTATCAAGAAAGTGTTATCTTTATTATGGAAGAATGGATGGTATTTTTGAAGATCTTAACAATAATCATGTTGTTATCGTTGAAATTAAATACACAGAAGACCAATCAATAAAAATAGATGACTATAATTAGAATGCACATGAACAAATACATAAAAAAGAATTCTATTTACCATATGCTGATAAGAAAATTAGTCTACTTGCTTTAGCATTTAAAGATAAAAAAATAGATAAAAATACTACTAATAACACGAACAAAGATGTAAAATAGAAGATTTCAATTGGGATCAAGTAAAAGATGAAGATTACTAATACTTTTTAAAAAGGATTAAATATTATGATTTGTTTAAAATCAGGCACTGTAAAATTAGAATGGTTTTCAATAATCTAAATTCTGATTTTAAGCTAAAAAATTTAAGTCTATGTATATCTTCCGAGTCTTAATGTAATCATTTACAATTTTTCAAATCCAAAAAGCCATACTAATATTTACAGTGACGATATTATAAATAGAATTTAAAAAAGGATTAAAAAATTTAAGTTATCTTAACTTTTCTGCTCCTTTACCTTTATTTCTAAGACCTCTACCTTTCTTACCAGCACTTGTCAATCCTCTGAAAGCTCTTCCTTTATGCTGGCTTTCACAAATCCAATTGATTTTTGGATCATTTTTAATGGATGGACTTTGTGGATCAACTAAAATGACTTCAAAAAATTTATACTTACCATCAGCCCAGACCCAATATGAGTTTAAAACTTCTAAATTAGGATATTTACGAGCAACACGTTCTTCAGCTATTCTTTGTCTGGATTTTGCAGGACTAATTTTATTAACACCCATTCTTTTAGGTCTTCTACCTGATGTAAAACGAGATTTTCTCCTTCCCCCACGTCTAATACGAGTTCTCACTACAATATAACCTTTTTTAGCTTTATATCCTAATGATCTTGCACGATCTATACGGGTAGGTCTATCAATCCTCTTAATTACTCTCTCTTTTTTCCAAGCAGGAACTCGTTGCCACATGAGTTCCCTTACATAAGAATTATCTGGGTTTTTCCAAGCTTCTCTAATATATTTATACATCTTTAAACACCTCTTGTTCAGCCATTATACTAAATATAATTTATTGCATAGTAAAAAATAATTAGAAATTATCTATTTATTCGTATAATAAGCCACATCCACAGGATTTTAATCCTAAAAAAAGAGTTAATTTATTTTTCATGAGTTTCTTATAATAATTTTATATAAAATTTCATGATATTAAAATATTGATTTTATTATATATATACTAACTTATAAAGAATTTAAAAAAATTAATTATTAATCTTAAAAAATCATTCTAACTAATTAATTCCTAAAACATCTTCCATGCTATGGACATTACCAGGAGTTCCATTTTCTATAAAGTTAAGGGATTTAATAACTCCTGCTATGAAAACATCTCGACTATGTGCTACATGTTTAATCTCAATATGCTCTCCTTCACCTGCAAAGATTACATTATGAGTTCCAACAATATCTCCACCTCTAATAGCATGTATCCCTATTTCATTTTTTCTTCTTTCTCCAATAATGCCTTGTCTGCCAAAAATAGCTGTTTCTTCAGTATTTTTATCTAATTCTTTAGCTATTATTTTAAAGGCAGTCATAGCTGTTCCTGATGGGGAATCTTTTTTTTTATTATGGTGTGCTTCAACTATCTCAATATCAAAATTACTAAGCAGTGGTGTAATGTCCTTTAAAGTTTTAAAGAAAACATTAACACCAATAGACATGTTAGATGAAATAACAGCTTTAACTTTATTTGCATTGATTGTATCATTAATTTCTTTTAATTGCTTATTAGAAAAACCAGTTGTTCCAACAATAAGATTTACTCCAAGTTTAGCTGATTTTTTAATTGTATCTGTAGCAGCATTAGCTATTGTAAAATCTACTAAAACATTAGTCTTAGAATCTTTTAAAACATTCTCAAGTTTTTCACTACCCTGAATTTTAATACCAATATTCCCAACACCAATTGTCTCACCAACATCTTTACCTTCAAAAGGAGTATTAGGTCTCTCAATAGCAGCAACTAAATTCATATTTTCTTGTTCTACAACTTTTTTTATTATACTAGAACCCATTTTGCCTGTAGCACCAGTAACAGCAACATTAATCATAATCATAACTTCCTATTTTATATTAAAGAAATTTTTATTAATTTATAATTGAAATAATTTGTTATAAAAAGAATTTGAATTTTAAAATCAAAATTTATAGATTAATAATCTATTATTTCTAATTAAATTTGAATATATTAAATTTATATTAATTATGCTTTTTTATTTAAA
>JAITXE010000070.1 GCA_031284925.1 Methanobrevibacter sp. | reverse complement strand
ATTAGGATTTATATTAGAATTCTTTGCAATTGGTTCTAATATATTTTTTAAAAAAGGTCTAAATCTATTTAACATAATTAAAAATTTAATCAACTTAATATATAATTATTTACTAAAATTTTTAAAAAAAACAATTAGTAAGAATTACCTATTTTCTTTAAATGCATGGTCAATTTTTGTATTTATATGTAAAATTATATATTTTAAAAACAAAATATAATTTTGTATCATTAAAATATTAATAGGGATTTTTATGAAAACAGGTGTTTCCTCACTTACAGTTTATGAAGGAGATTTATTGAAGACTTTAGAGTTTGTAGAAAACTTAAATGTTGAATATTTTGAAATGTCAATGGAATATCCGCATAATACATTGGATGTTGAATTATTAAAATCATTTTCCTTAAAATATTCTATACATTCACCTACAACAGACATAAATTTAGCAGCTTTAAATAAAACAATTCAAAAAGCATCTATTCATGAAATTAAAAAATCTATTGAAATAGCTAATGAATTAGATGCTAATATTGTAGTTGTTCATCCTGGAGGTTTTTCTTTTTTAGGAGAACCTTGTGAAAAGAAGATTTTAAGAAGAAGTAGAGAGTCTATAGAAATTTGTGGAGAATATGGAAAGGAATATGGGGTTAATGTTGTTGTTGAAAATATGCCAAATCATGAAGGATTTATTTATAAAGACATTCATGAATTAGATTCATTATTAAATGAACTTGAAATGGACATGGCTTTAGATATTGGGCATGCATTTACTAATGGATTTAAAGAAGAAGAATTATATTTTGATTCAGTGAAACATATTCATTTATCTGATAATTTTGGAGAAAAAGATTTACATTTAAGTTTAGGTAAAGGAATAATTGATTTTGAGAAGATTATAAGTAAGTTTAAAAAAAAGAAATGCAATGATTTATTTATTCTAGAGACCAATGAAAAAAAAGATATACTTAGCAACATTGAATATATAAATAATATATAAATCATCTTTTAATTTAATATTTTTTAGTGATCATACCATTTTCTTTGTTTATACAATAAATATGCAATGTTTTTGTATCGTTTATCAATGGAAAGGGTTTATTTTTTTGGTATTGTGATACATAAATTTTCTAGTGCATGTTTAGATTTTTCATTTCCTTTAAAATATCCACTCAAAATTGATTTCAATCCCATATCTTCAAAACCATGCCTTAATATTTCATGCACAGCTTCAGAAATTAGTCCTTGTTCCCAATATGGTACACCAATCCAAAACCCTATTTCTGCCTTGTCATCAGCAATATCAAGATTGCTCTTCTCTCATCCATGTTTCCAACAGGTAGTTTGGTTTCTTTAAGTACTATTGTATAAACCCCTGACAATGATAAAACTTCCAGAATAATCTTTCAGCTATTTTTTACATCACTATGAACAGGCCAACCACCATTCGGTCCAAATTGTGGATCTTTGGCATACTCATATAAAATCTGTCATAATTTTCTTTCCAATCTCTAAAAATTAGTCTTTCTGTTTGTAATATCATATTAAATCCATCTAAAGAATTTACTCTATTATATTTTAAGATAATAGCATTATAAATTATGGGTATGATTTTTTATCTTAAAAATTTATTGCATGAAAAAAAGTAAATAATATAAAAGGATAATAAAATATAAAAACTAAATTATTAATATATAAATAGATTAAATATTAAAATATAATGTTTTATATTAATAATAAAATTTTATTTAACTTTGTTTTTGAAAGTTAAAATAAGGAGTTTTAAAATGTTTAAAGCTGAATTAAGCGATCCTAATATATTAAAGACAAGTTTTGAGGCTATTTCTTCCATTGTTGATGAAGTACAGATTCAAACAGATAGTAAAGGTTTTAAGTTAGATGCTTTAGACCGCAGTCATGTTACATTCATTCATTTAGAGTTAGAAGCAAGTGTATTTGACGAATTTGTTTGTGATGAGATTGAAAAAATCAATATTGATACAGATGAATTGATGAAAGTTTTACGCCGTTGCAAGAGTGATGACAGAGTATTAATGTCTCTTGATGAAGGAAGTCTTATTTTAGTATTTGAAGGGAATGCAAAAAGAAGATTTAAAATTAGACTTATAGACATTGAATATGAACCACCTACTCCACCTAGTGTAGAGCATCCAACAGAATTTGTGATACCATTTTCACTACTTAAAGATTCCATTGCAGATGTTGATATATTTTCAGATAAAATAGTATTTGGTGTTGATAGTGCAAAATTCGAAATATCTGCAAGTGGTGAATTTGGAGATGCGAAAATAGAATATATTCACGGCGAAAAAATAGATCAAACAGTTAAATCAACTTTTTCCTTAGATAAAATACGTGAAATACTTAAAGCAGATAAATTTTCAGATAAAACAACGATAAAACTTGGGGAAAACATGCCTTTAACTCTTAAACTTAAAATGCCTACTGATGATGGGGAGTTAAGCTTTTTACTTGCTCCAAGATTTGAAGAAGAAGAATGATATTTTTAAATTTTCATTCTTAAATTATTTTTTAATACTTACTTATTTTAAATTTAAATTCGAATATTTAATTATATTTTAAACCTTTTTTTAGATATAAAACAAAATTATTACTATTAATTCGTAAATGTAATTATTTTTTTCATGAAATCTTCAATGAGGGGGTTGAAATTGGAGAATTTTTTTCAGGAATTAAGGAATATACAAAAAAAAGAGCGTGGAAATACTACTTCTTTATCCCGAGTAGGTGATGATTTTTATCAGAGAGTAAATAAACAGATTGATAAACTTAGACATGATATTGAAAATGACCCTTATTCGGATGAAAAACATGACTCATTGAAGAAATCCGTATCAATTATCACCGAAATCTATGAAAAAAGGGAACATAAAATTGCAGATATAGCCATAATGAATATTCATAGATCATATCACCTTTTCACTGGCAAACCACAGTTTGACTTTATGGATTCAACACCCCTTAATTTAACCAATGAAGAAGAAAAGTTTTATTTTTCAATCATCAATACCTTAAAAGATCATCGTGAAAGAGTATCTATAGATGTAATAAATGAAATTGGAGCTGATGATTTCAATCAAGACAAGAATATAGATAATATAAACTCCAAGCCTGAAAATTACAGTTCAGATAATTCAGAAGAATTAAATAAGAAAAAGAATTCTCAAGATAATAATTTAAAAGAAGATAAGATTTTAAATAGAATGGAAGATATTAAAAAAGCTAAAATAATTAAAGATGAAAAAATAGAGAACATAACCAAACAAATATATAAGTCAACGACTAATTATTGCACTGCTAATTCTATTAACACTAATTTTAATACCAAAAATCTTAAATCCGACCCTGTTGAGAGTAAATCTAATATTGATACTAACTCTAAAAATAATAATATAAACAATAAAAAAGTCTTAAACAAAAAGATAACATCAAATAACTCTAAAGAAAACAAAATTGAAAAGAATTCATCACCAAGTTCCATAAATAAAAACATTTCCAATGCAAAACATAATCCATTAAATAAAGATTCTTCTTTAAAAAATAAACATTCTAATTCACAGAACAAAAATAATATTCCATCACAAAATTTAAATGATGAAAATGGTTTTAAAGATCCAAATGATCAATTTGTTGATTTGGAAAATGAAGAAGGAAAATATTTAAGTGATTCTAAGAAAAAATTAAAAATTAATAATAAAATTATCAATAAAACAATACTACTTTTTGAAGATATGCCTTCTATTATGGGTGTTGATACTAAAGTTCATGGTCCTTTCCGTTGCCAAGATGTTGCAGTGCTTCCACTACTAAATGCCGAAATTATTGTTAAAAATAGAAAAGGAAGGTTTCTTAAGATTTAGGATTTCTCTTGAAGTTTGTATTAATTACATTTTTAATATAATTTCTTTTATAAAAACTAATTTAATATTTAAATAAATTTTAAGAATAATAAATATCTTTAAAAAAAGAATAATGGATAATGATTAAATAAAAAATATTAATTAATAACTAACATTATGAATATATATTTAAATGAATTAATAAGGATTAATGATTAAATGAAAAGTGATAATATAAAAAAAGGATTTAAAAGAGCTCCACATAGATCTTTACTTCGAGCATGTGGTCTTAAGGATGATGATTTTAAAAAACCTTTTATAGGAATAGCTAATAGTTTTACTGACATTGTGCCTGGTCATATTCACCTTAGAAAAATAGCTGGTGCTGTTAAAGAAGGAGTAAGTGAAAAAGGAGGGCATTCATTTGAATTTAATACTATGGCAATTTGTGATGGAATAGCTATGAATCATGAAGGAATGAAATATTCTCTTCCTTCAAGAGAAATTATAGCTGCTACAGTAGAAAGTGTTAGTAAAGGTCATAGTTTTGATGGTTTAGTACTTATTCCAAGTTGTGATAAGGTTGTTCCAGGGATGTTAATGGGAGCAGCTCGTTTAGACATTCCCACAATAGTTGTTACTGGTGGAGCAATGGTTCCAGGAAATTATAATGGGAAAAATGTAGATTTAATAAGTGTTTATGAAGCAGTCGGATCTTTTTCTTCAGGTTTAATATCTAAAGAAGAATTAGATGGGTTAGAAAGACATGCTTGTCCTGGAGAAGGGTCTTGTTCTGGTCTTTTTACTGCAAATACTATGGCTTGTTTAGTTGAAAGTTTAGGAATGAGTTTACCTTATTGTGGAACAACACTTGCAGTGGATAAAAAGAAAATTGAAATAGCTCTTGAATCTGGGAAAACAATCATGGATTTAATTAAAAATCAAATTCTTCCGAGTAATATATTAAATCAGGAGGCATTTAATAATTCTATTGCTGTTGATATGGCTTTAGGTGGATCAACTAATACAACACTCCATATTCCTGCTATTGCAAGTGAAGTAAAAAATAGTAATCTTAAAGTTGATTTAAATCTTTTTGATAAGATAAGCAGAGTAATTCCACATATATGTTCTATTAGTCCAGCTGGAAAAGATACAATTTTAGATTTACATAATGCAGGAGGAATTCCAGCAGTTTTAAAGACATTAAGTCCTAAAATCATTACTAATCTAAGCACGGTTAATGGTAAAACAATAGAGGAAAACTTAATAAATGTTAAAGATATAGATAGAACTGTTATCCGATCATTAGATGCTCCCGTTCATAAAGAAGGTGGAATATCTATTTTAAAGGGAAATTTAGCCCCAAATGGTTCTGTTATTAAACAAGCTGCAGTAGATGAAGACATGCTATTGCATAAAGGCCCTGCAAAAGTTTTCAATTGTGAAGAAGAAGCTGTTGACTCTATTTTAAATGAGCAGATTGAAGAAGGGCATGTTATTGTTATTAGATATGAAGGTCCAAAAGGCGGACCAGGAATGAGAGAAATGCTTAATCCAACATCAGCACTTTCTGGAATGTCAATTAAAAAAGTAGCTATTATTACAGATGGAAGATTTTCTGGAGGAACAAGAGGACCATGTATAGGTCATATATCTCCAGAAGCAATGGAAGATGGTCCAATAGCTACAATTAAAGAAGGAGATATAATCACAATAGATATCAAAAACAGAACATTAAATCTTGAAATTAGTGAAGAAGAACTTAAAAAAAGAACAGCTGAAATTAATCACCCCAAAAAAGAATTAAGTGGGTGGTTAAATGTTTATCAAAAATTAGTCACATCTGCAGATAAAGGAGCTATTTTTAAATAAGATATAATTATAACAGTTTTTGCAAATGATTATTTTATTTTAAAGAATTAAGATCTTTACTACAATAATAAAAATAGCTAAATCAATATTAAATATTAAAATTATAATAAAAAGAGGATGAAAAATATGTCACAATTTAAACAATGTATCTACTACAAAGAACACGAAAAACTATTAAAAATGCCATGTAATAATTGCAAATACTGTGAAGTAAAAATACCAGAAGAAGAACTAAAATAAATAAACGAAAAAAATAATGGGATAAATATACAATGACTAAGAATATATGGAATACTGAGATTAATCAATAGCTATTACAACATATTAATAATTTAAATTTTTTTATAATGTTAAAATTAGGATTTTATGAATAGATCTAGTTTAAAAGGTTGATTTAAATGAGCGATAAAAAATATGAATACAATGGGATAGAACATGATACATTAGAAAAAAAATTAAAGCTATTGAATTAGATAAAAAAGATGAAATAGAAGAAAGAAATTTTAAACTGTCATGTGGTGATAAAGCATATCCCAATAAAATAACCGATGAAAAAGGTAATATTAAATATTTTGATTCAATGGTAAAAGCGGTTGAACATTATAGAGAAGATTTAATTGATAGTGGAATTTTAATAGTTGAGGAATATAAAGAATATGAATACAATTGTAAATATTAACCAAACACCGAAATATTTTGAGAATGCAGGTTTAAATTTGAATTTATAAATAAAAATAATAATAAAAAATAGTAAAAATTTAGTTTAGATCTAACTAACTAAAAAATATCAATAATAAAGAGATGAAAAATGCACCCAAGACCAAGCCCAATAGCTGCATCACTTTACACATTAAGAGATCTTAATGCAGATGTTGTAATCATCCATGGTCCTCATGGTTGTTGTTTTCGTACTGGACGATTGTTAGAGGGGGATGGTGTTAGGGTTTTAACAACTGCAATGGCTGAAAAAGACTTTGTTTTTGGGGCTGGTGAGAAACTTAAAAATGTTCTTAAAAAGGCAGAAAAAATGTTTAATCCTAAATTAATTGGAGTTGTAGGAACATGTGCAAGTATGATTATAGGAGAAAACATGAAAGATATTATAAAAGAAGCCAATATTAATGCAATTGTTTTACCTGTTGAATCTCATGGTGGTTTAAAAGATGGAGATAATACTAATGGTGCTATAGCTGTTTTAGAATCAGCAGTTGAATATGGAATTATTGATGAGAAAGAATCGTCACGTCAAACTAAAATGTTGAAATTAGCTACAAAAATTGAAAAAACACGAGGAATGGCACAAGGAGAATATATTAAACCATCATTTGGCGATAATAAAGAAAAAATAGCTAAAATAATTGTTGAAGCTATTAAAAACAATGAAAAAGTAGGATTTCTTTTAAATTCTAAAAAAGAAACATCATATCTTTTTGCAGATATATTAAACTTTAATTATAAAAAAATAAATCCAAACAACAAACCAATTATAGTTGCTAATTTAAATAATAATATAGGTTTTCCAAGAATAAAAACACATGCAAAATATATTCTTAATCAGTTAAAAAATAATGGGATAGAAGTGGATTATATAACTGGTGGTTTAGATGAATATCCAATAACAGCAGATGTGGCAGAACAATATTTAAAAGATAAAAATATTGACTTACTAATAGTTGCTGGTGTCCCCCATGCCCTTAAAATTGAAAACTTAAATCTTAAAAGCATAGCAGTGACTGATGGGCCACGAATAGTAGAACCACTTAAAAATTTAGGCTATGATTATGTGGTAGCTGAATTAGATGCACATTCTAAAACATTAGGAATTAATAGTATTACGAGATCTGATTTTGGAACTATGATTAGAAGCACAATTGATTGGGTAAATGAAGAGAATAATTAATTAAAAAAAAATTAATAAATAAATTTAAGTTAAATATTTATATATTAATTAATTAAATTAACTATCAATAAAAATTAATATAAAATTTTATCGTATATAAAATAAGAAACGGTGGTTTTTTTGTTTATAGCAACATTAGATGGAATATTTAAATTTAAAGATATACCTCAAGAATATGGTCCTTATGTTCAATTTAAAGCAACAATTGAAAAAAGAGAAGTTATTAAAGACGAAGATGAAATAGCTATTTTAAATATAACTGGGACAGATAGTCATCATGTTCTATTTCTTGATTCATATAAAAATGGTGAAGAAATTAAGAAAGAGCTAAAAGAAGCTGATGCTAAAATTAATCATACAACATTGAAAATATTGGAAGGCCATTTATGACCTTACCTATCGAACAAACATGGTTAACATTAGTTGATTTGCTCACTGCCCTTAAAAAAAAAGGAGTTATTGTTCCTTCAACTTTAAATAGAGATCTGGGTCTTGTTAAATCATCCATAAGTGTTTATTTAAAAGATCCAACTCATCCAGATATGATGAAAGAATTTGATCGTGCTAATATGGATATTACTGAAATTCAAGATCATCTTTTGGAGTATGCTTCAAGATTGAGTGATGATTTTTATAATGCATGGATTGATAAATTAAAAAGAGCTAATAAAGGAGAAGAGGTTTATTCTAAACCTGATCACAGCTCTCGATTTGTAACAAATGCCCCTCCAGGATTTTCAATAGCTAAAATTCATCTTCCAATACCAATAGCTGAGGATAGAGTTCAGGAAATATCAGAACATGAAAATCTAATCTTAGAATTTGAAGATGATACAACAATAGTTATTTACGGTGATGAAAAAAATGTCAAAATAGGTTTAAAAGAATTGGCATCATTTTTCAATGAGTAATTAAAACTAAAAAAAGTGTAAAATATTTTGTTCTCAAATTTAAAATTAAGATAATCAATATTATTTTAATCATC
>JAITXE010000058.1 GCA_031284925.1 Methanobrevibacter sp. | reverse complement strand
ATATATAATCTTAGATAAATTTTATGTTAATATTTAAATTAAATAATTAATCTATTATTAAACATAAGTATGGAGATTTTTTATGGTGTTAAATTGAAATTACCTGAATTACTTGCTCCTGTTTCTTGCTTAGATAATGTTGAAATAGCAATTTTTGCTGGAGCTAGTTCTATTTACCTTTCTGGAAAGAAATATGGTGCAAGATACTACAGTGATAATTTAAGTTTTGATGAGATTGAAACAGCTGTTAAAATAGCACATCTTTATAATGTGAAAGTTTATGTAACCGTGAACACTTTAATAAAAGAAGAAGAGTTTGATGAGGTAGTAAAATATCTCGTGAACCTTTATAAAATTGGTGTTGATAGTGTAATTGTTCAAGATATTGGTTTAATTAAAGTTATTAAAGACATATTACCTAACTTTAATATTCATGCTTCCACTCAATTAAACATACATAATAGCTTAGGTTTAATTTGGGCTAAAGAAATGGGTATTAAAAGAGTTGTTTTAGCTCGTGAATTAAATTATAACGAAATTAAAAATTTAGTTGATCTTACTAGATCAATAAAACTTGAACTTGAAATCTTCATCCATGGAGCATTATGTTTTTCTTACTCTGGAGCATGTTCATTATCATTTTTTAATGGTGGTCGAAGTGGAAATAGAGGAATGTGTGCTCAGCCATGCAGAGAAAAATATAAAATATCTGATGAAGAAGGAAAAGATTGTTCTAATTACAATAAAGGTTATTTTTACTTACTATCAACAAAAGATATCTCATTATATCCCAAGTTAGATGAATTATTAGATTTAAATATAGATTCTTTTAAAATTGAAGGTAGGATGAGAAATAAGGATTATCTTGCAACATGTGTAAATAGCTATAGACTTGCATTAAATAAAAGAAAGTTTAATAGAAATTCTAAAGATGAAAAAGATTTAATAGCTATTGAAAATTTAAAACTTGTTTTTAACAGAGAAGACAGTAAAGGATATATTTTTGATAAAAATCATGAAGATTTGATGAATACAAAAAAAGTTGGAGATAACGGACTTTATATAGGAAAAATAGAAAAAGATAACTCAAAGAATATTACAATTCAATTAACCCCTAATTTATTATACTTAATTGAAAGAGGAGATGGTTTAGCTATTGAAAATAATAATGAATATGTTGGATTAGATATTTCAACTAAACCAATTTTTAGAGGTGAAGATAAAAAAACTTTAATTATAAAGAAACTTAATAAAGACAAAAAATTGGAAATACGCCCAAATTCTAAGGTTTTTATTAGTAAAAGTAAATCAAGAATGCAATTTACTCATGATTTAGTAAATGATAGGGAACTTATGAAGATAAAAAAGTCAAAAATATCTATTAACTTTGATACTGATAAGAAAAACCATTCAATTGTAAGTGGTTTTATTACATTGACCAATGGTAAAAAGTTATCTATAAAGAAAAAATCAGATGAACCTTGGCAAATAGCTAGAAATAAAGCAATAACCAGAGAAATTCTTAAAGAACAATTCTTTAAAATTGGAAAGTTTCCATTCATAATTACAAGTATTAATTTTAACTATGATGAGAACCTTTTCACACCAATAAGTCAGATTAACAAATTTAGAAGGGAATTTTTCACCGAAATAAATGATTTAATTGTTAATAGTTATTTACCTGATGATATAAACCTTGTTGAGATGAAATTTAATTCTTATTTAAATAATAAAAATGATAATAATCATCCTGATTTAGTTAATAAAAAAAACAATTTATCTATTTATATTAATGATTTAGATATTCTTAAACTTATAAATGAGAACCATCTTGATTTTAAAAGAGTTTATTTAGAGGTTCCTTATGAGAATAAAGAGTTTAATAAAAAAAATAAGAACAGGAAAGATAAAATTAATATAAATTACATGGTTCAGTTTATTAAAGAAGCAGTATCTATTTCAAAGGATAGAAATTATGATCTTGTTTGGAAATTAGATGATGTAGCTCATGAAGAACTTAAAAATGGATTTATAAAAGCAATTGCTATTTTAAAGAAATTAAATATTAAAATTGGATTAATGACAGGATTTTTAGGATTAGATATTCATTTAAAATCAAATAAACATGAATTATTAGGATCTAAATCTTTAAATATATGCAATTTATCATCTTTATTAAATCTAAAAGATTATTCTATATTAACTCTATCACCCGAACTTTCAATGAAAGATATAAATGTTTTTGCAAATAACTATAATTTTATAAAAACAAATAGTCCTGATAAAAAACTAGCAAAACCTGAAATAATCGTAGCTGGAAACATTGAAGTTTTAAGAAGTAAAATTCCAATATCCGATCTAAATTCATCAAAAGAAATCTCTTTAGATACTTTAAAAGGAAAATCATATCCTATTAAAAAAGATGTTCAAGGAAATTTAAATATTCTTTTAAATGATCTTGATTTATCATTATTTAATGATATTCAGTTCCTAAAATCAAAATTAATTAAGAATTTTGCATTAGATTGCAGATGGAAATCTTTTAAATACATTAAAATAGCATATAACTATTATAAAATAGCTATTGAAAAAGACTTAACTAAAACAGAAACTAAAGAACTTCACAGTAAATTAAATCAAGAATTAAACCATATCTTAACTAAATTCTCAATTTAAGTTGATTATAATTAATTTAAATGAGTTTAATTTTACTAAGAATTCCCACATAATTGTTTTAAAGATATTGGTTTTAAATTATTTTTTATTTTTTATTATGTTAATCTTTTTTCAATGTTGGGCATTAATTTTAATAAATATTAAACTAAAAACTAATGGCACACATTCTAATATTGCAAAATAGATTATCCATTTACCTACGAAAAAATTAATAGTCTGTGAATTAATTGCTTGACCAACAGCATCACTTAAAATCCAAACACTCATTAATCGAGTTCTAAACAATGTATGTACCATTTTATAAGTACCAGCGAAACTTATAGGGCAAATGAGTAATTCCACACAAGCACGAATCAATATAGATACAATAAGCCATAAACCGCTAATGTTTACAGTTTTAAATAACTATATCATAACCAGAATAAGAAATGAAACTCCTGCTAAAATTAAACCAATAAAAAATTTACGAACAAATGTTGGTTGTTTATTACCCATCTTTAACCATGACCAAATAAATATTGGTGTAATTAATATAATATCTAAAAAGAATTAATACTAATAATCCACAGAAGAGGCATCTTCATCATATTTATAAAATTTTGGGCAAAAATTACGAATGTCATTGATATTTGTTATTGAATGCTCCAAAACACAACACACCATCAATAAATAATAGAATGTAATACCAAATATTACTTTTATCCGATTTTTCAATCTTATCACCGTTTAACATAGTATAAAAATAATATACTGGAATTAATATAATACAAATAGTAATTAATAAAATTATATTTTTACTATTTAAAACATTAAAATAGTTCATTGCAAATAATATTAAAAAGCCAACACATAATATATCAATAAATTGAGCAATTAACTTACTAATTTCGCCATGCTTAATTTTATCAGCAATTCTGACTGATTTATCAGAATATTTATCCTTATTTATAGTAGAATATATTATTAAACCTAATAACATGACTATTGCAGATATATCAAAACCATAATAAAGATTCTATGTTAATACCTAAATAATATAAAGAATATGCTGAATCACGAAGATTTGGTTTATTTTGATAAATATCACCAATAATAACAGAAGTTACAGGTTTTAATAAACCCGTCCCGATTAAAATAATGAATAATCCAAACATCAAACTCTGAAAATTTTTAAGAAAGGTAATACAATATGCCCTAAGATAATAAATAATGATCCAACTTGAATACTACGATAATTCGATAAAACACGATCAGTAATCCCCAACCCCCCAGTATACAAGCTGTAGGAATTAATGCACCATAAATCCAGCTAAAGTTTCATCAATACCAAGACCGCCTAAAATTACAGAATAGCTAAGATAAAGTAATAAAATAGATTTAAAACCATAATAACTAAACCGTTCCATCGTCTCAACACTAAAAGTACTGAATATTGTACACCGTAAATCAACATGTAAAACTGTAAAAATATATGTAAATTTCATTTCAAGATTAATTTTAACAATGAAAAATTATGTATATCTAATCACCTTTTCGCACACATTTATTTTTTCATACATATGTAATTTATACAATCATAAAACTTAAAATTTTATATAAAGTCGGATGAATTAGGAGATTTCTCTCCTAAGAACAGCTCGTGTCACTTTCATAATAATCCACTCAATCATGCCTTTATCTTCCAGTACCAAAATTTTCTATTGAAAATTTCAAATACTTTCAGCATGATATATTCGTTTTTGTAACTAATCTACATATTTCCCTGTTTAATGCTAATTAATAGCAGTCAGTGCTGTCTGGGAATGTGGACTTCAAAGAATTTTGAAGTTTTCATAAACTGTTCCCATAGTTATTTAATGATAAGCTATGTTTTGTTTTATATTCATGTTATACACCATTATAAAGTTTCAAATAATAGTTCAAACATTGCTTTAACTGTGTATTTAGATGGATAAATAGAATTTATATTAAATTCTTCAAGAGTTTGATGTGTGATTGGTCCAATAGATACTGTTAATGTGGATGTAGATAATTTATTTACAAATTCATATTTTTGATCAATAGGAAGTATTTTAAAGAGATTTTTAACAGTTAAAGGACTTGTAAATGTGATTGCATCAATTTCATTATTTAATATTTTTGCAATTAAAACTTCAACTCTTACAGTGTCCATAGGTAAAATAGATTTGTATGCTTCAGCTATTAAAACATTAGCACCTAATTCTTTTAATTTTTCAGGAAGTATTAATCGTGCATCTAAGGTTCGTGGAATACCAATTAAATTATCTTTGATGCTTATCTTTTTAAAAGATTCAATAATTCCTTCTGCAGTAAAATTATCTGGAATTACATCCACATTTAAATTATGTTCATTTAATTTTTCAGCTGTTTTAGTTCCAATTGCTACAATTTTAGTTTTATTAGTTAATCTATTTTTAAAATCTGGATAAAATTGAAATATGGATTCAACAGTTGTTATTGATGTGAAAATCAAGCAATTCATTTTATCTAACTTAGATATGAGTTTTTTAAGAGATGGACTATTTACTAATTTAAGTTCCAATGTTGGAGCAATGAATGCTTGAGCATTATACGATGTTAAAATATCAATGGCTTCATCAATACGGTTAAATGGTCGTGTGATAGCTACTACTTTTTTTTTATAATTATTCATGACTTTCAAATCTTTTTTTATTAATTTTAACTTTTAAAAAAAATTTAATTAAAATATTCGGGTGAATATGTTTTAAACCACTATTAACATAATTGTAGATAAGTAATTAATTAATCTCCCAGGGCTAAGATACTATTTTGATTTGTGAGTTTTCCGTGTGCAATTAAATAATCAATTACATTATTAATTTTTGAACTTGTTTTTTTAGAATTTGATTTAAAGCCAAAATTTTTAGCCACTTGTTTTGTTAAATCTACATCTTTTAATCCTGTGTTGTAAACTAAAACTAATTTTATATTTTCTTCAATTTCATCATCAGAAATTAAGTCAATATTCGGTTTTTTACGTTTCCTAACTAAAATATCAGATTCATTTGAGAATAGAAAATTATCAATACTATAAATTAATTCCTTTTTTTCACTATTTTTAATAGCTTCATTGACTTTATTTTTAAATTTTAAAGTAGAACGACTAATATTAGAATTTTCTTTTATTCTTCTAGTCACCTCATTTATATGGACTGGTCCTTCAGTTAAAACAATGCCATTAATTATTGAGATAATCTCCTCATCTGAACTTTTATAAAATCCATTGAGATCTTTATTAATGTTTATTTCAGAGTACTTATAATCAATTATAGATTTTTCCATGTTTTTAGGTTTTTTAGGAGTTTTAGTATCATCAATATCTTTTAACCCGTGACTTCTTCCATATTCTTTACTGACAATTTCTGCTGTTTTTTCTAGAAATTCATCATCTGTTTCTTGATTATTATCTAAATTGTAATTATTAATCTTATTATCAGTTTTTAAATTATTATCTCTTAAATTATTATTTTTATGATCTATTTCACTACCAAAAGAATTATTTTCTTTAAGAGAATTATTGTCATCATCGTAATCCTTTGATCTATCAATAACAACAAATTTTTTAGGTGGTAGTGGATTTTCAATTGCTTCTAAAGATTTTTTTATGTATTTAATCTCTTTTTTTAGCCCTGTTAAAGTGCTGATAAAATCTTTTTCTTCATTATCGGACTTATTTGCAATTGAACCTTTAGCAAGTGGATTAGTAATATCAGATAAAGTTTTATAAGTGTCAATGACATCCTGTTCATTATCATTTAAATTGTTATTATCGTTTAAATCAGAACCAACACTATTCTGTTCATTATCATCTAAATTAAGATCTTTAATAATATTTTCTAAATCAACATCAGTATGTTCGTTGTGTTTTAGATTAATATTGTTTTTATTATTTAAATAAGTATTATCTTCATTCATTGCATTTAAATCATTATCATCAGTTACATCTTCTTTAACTGTATTTGATTCATTAAGATGTTTATTATCATTATTAATTTTAGTTAAATTATCTAATTCTTCTTCATGACCCTTATTTAAATCAGGCCCATGAGTATATTGATTATCAATACATTTTTCATTAATATTTTCTTTAAATTCATTATTCTTATTTGAAGAATTATTAAAAATATTTTTTAAAGATTTTCTAAATTTAATTTTATGCTTTGGGGATTCATTATTTGAAGTATTTTGGTTTAAATCATCTTCTAAAGTTGTTTCTTTTTCATTATTAACTTTATCATTCTTAAAATCATCATTTATTTCTATACTCACAATTGCATCATTTTCAAAATCATTCTCTGTCTCTATACTCACAAACTTATCATTGTTTTCCTTTTTGAGCTTACTTTTAGTAATTTCAGTCTTTTCTTCAGAAGATTTAAAATTTTCATTATTTTCATTGCCTGCTTGCTTAGTAATACTCTTAGATTTAATTTTTTCAATATGTTTAAGAAGCTTGGATTTAGCTAAACTTCTATTTCTATACCAATCAGTTGACCATAAGTGATATAAGTTCCAATGAAGACCATTTAAAACTTGATCTCTTAGACGATCCCTATCTCTTGCAACCTTAGATGAATTATAATTGGTTCCATCACATTCAATGCCTAAAATATATCTTCCTGAATCTTCATCATCTAAAATAGCTAAATCTACCTTAAATTCAAATGAACCAACATTTTTATTAAGTTTAAATCCTTCTTCTTTAAGGAAATTATATACACTATCTGTGAAATCATCATGACTACTATTTTCTTGTTGGATTAAACCATTAGTTGAATTTTCAGCATATTCTAAGAAATCTTTAAGTGCTTTAACACCGAAAGGTGCATTGGAACTTATGTGCAAGTCATGGGCTTTGAAGTTTGAAAAGAGGACACATTTTTCTTTTGCGCGGGATAAAAGTACATTCAATCTTCTTTCTCCTCCGTCTTGATTTAAAGGTCCGAAGTTTGTGGATAGTTTCCCAGATTCATCAAATCCATACCCTATACTAATTAACATGACATCTCGTTCATCTCCTTGTATTGTTTCAATGTTTTTAACAAAAAATCTATCTTCTTTTTGTTCTGAAAAGAAAGGTTCAAGTTCTGGGTGTTCCTTTCTTTTTATTTCAAGCTCTTCAAGAATGGCATTTTTTTGAGCAACGGAAAATGTTCCAACTCCTAAACTTTTCTTTTCATCATGTTTTTTAAAATGATTAAATACTTCGTTTACTACTTCAGATGCTTGAGAAAGATTTGCAGAACTTGTTCCCATATCATAATAATTATTTGGATTATATTTAAATTTCAATCCTAATTCTTCATCATTATAGGATGGGGATGGGTAGACTATTAATTGTCCATCATAGAATTGTTTATTTGAAACATTAATTAATGATTCATGTCTACTCCTATAATGCCATTTTAACATTCTAACTGGGAAAGAAAGCTTGCATAAATGAAGAATACTTTCCATATCTGAGGCTGTGGCAACTTCTTCTGATTCTATATCTGTTATCTTATCAAAAAAAGAAGTTGGGGGAAGTTGTTGAGTATCACCTATTACAACTGCTGTTTTAGCTCTCATAAATGCTCCAAGTGCATCTTCTGGTTTTAATTGGCTTGCTTCATCAAAAATCACCACATCAAATTTTAGTTTATCATTTGTTGGATCTAAATATTGTGCAATTGATAGTGGACTCATCATAAAACATGGTTTGATCTGTTTTATAACTCCTCCTGCCTTTTCAAATAACTTTCTAAGAGTTAAATGACCTTTTTTTCTTGTTATTTCCGCTGCCAATATTTTAGATTCTTCATCGTCGCTGCGACCAAATATTTCTGGAATTTTCTCATTGAGTTTATGATACACTCTTTTTCTATTAAGTTCTATGATTTTTAAATCAAGTTCTCTAAAATCTTTAATCTTATTCTCATGTAATTCCCCTATAAAAGATGCTAATCCTTCACTTTCTGCAAAAATTAATTTTAAAAGTGAATCTGCAAAGTTTCCATAAACCAAACTTTTAATATCTTCTTTTTTAAGGTTTTTATTTTCAACGGATTTAATAAATATTGATGCTGGTGTTTTTAAACAGGCATTTTTAGTATTAAGATATTGAGACCATAGATGTAAAGTTGCAAGGTTTTCTTCCCAGTTATTTAATTGATTTTTCCATTTCTTAAATGATACATGATCATGATCTTTTTTAAATATTAATTTAATATCAGGATTTAGTTTCAAGCTTAATTTTTTTAAAGTATCAACTAATCTATCTCCTGATTTAATATATTCATTAATTTCATCAACAAAATCATCCTTACTTGTTAGATTTTTAGATAATATTTTTATAGTTGTTTTGTTATAAATTTCTTCCTTTAAATATTGATTAAATTTATCCATCCAGATTACAAGAGTTTTTAATTGTGAAATATCAGCATTTAATTGCCATAAATTACCAAAAAATTTTTTACCATCATTTTCTAAAGAAAATATATCTTTTTTTATTTCAATGAATTTTTCAACAGATTTAAGATCATTTAAAATAGTTTTATCCTTTAAATTTTTATCTGTTTGTTTATAAAAAGATAAAACATTCTCTTTAACAATGTTGTTTTTCTTAAAGAATTTAAAAATACCTTTATTTGCCTCATTAAATTCTTCAATTAAACTTTTTAAATCTTGATTTTCTATGGAACTATCAAACTTATCCATTACTTCTTCAGTACTTTGATACTCTTCAAGTTTTCTAATTAATTCTAAACCTCGCTTATATTCTTTAAACCAGACTTTGGAGCTTAAAATATCTCCGTTAAATAGTTTAATGTTTTCAGTGCCAAGTAAAACCATTGCATTTTTTATTCTTTTATACTCATTTAAATTCTTAGCTATTTTAATTCCTAAACTCTGATTGATTTCAGTTGAATATTGGAAAAATTCATCTAAATTATATGATAAATCGAATAAGAACTGCTGAATTTCTCTTAAGTCTCCTGGAAGTAAACTTTTAGGTGAACATGATGCCCATGGATTTTTTGTACCTATGCTTTGATGTAATTTAGATAAGTTTTCAAGATCAATGATTATATCCTCTAAATCCTTTTTACTAATATTCTCAGGTGATTTAATTTCAACTAACGGAATGATTTTATTTATCTTTGAGAAATGATCGTTAGCTATTTCTTTGATTCCGTAAAGCTCAAAAGGAGACATGTCTACAGAGTAGTTTTTTCTATGAACAATTTCAAGATATTCATCTAATTCAGCTCTTAATGATTCAAGTCGTCTTATAATTTGATTAATACTAGATAAATCATAGTTCTTCCTATTATTAACATCTCTTTGGAGTTCTTTTAATAATTGTTTTCTCTTTGCTTTATTACTATGTAATTGTAAGGCAAATTTACCAAGACCAATACTATTTAATCTATTTTTAACCACTTCAAGAGCAGCCATTTTTTCACTTACAAAAAGAACAGTTTTACCAGAAACCATAAGCTCTGCTATTAAGTTAACAATTGTTTGTGATTTACCTGTTCCAGGTGGACCTTCAACAACTAAGTTAAAACCAGCTTTAACATCTTCAATAACTGCAATTTGTGAAGAATCAGCATCTAAAACATGATACATGTCATTATATGATAATTTTTTATCAATGTAATTACTATTGAAATATTTTTGATTTTTATCCAATTTTGGATTAAAGATTGCATCTATAAGACTAGATTTAGCTAAATCAACCTTTTTCCAGCTATTTGGATCAAGATCATTGTACATTATAAACTTTCTAAAAGAGAAAAATCCGAGAGCTGTTTGCTTACTAATCTTCCATTTTCTGGATAATTTTTCATTAACCTCATTAAAATAATGATCAATTGCTTCAGAATAATTTTTCATTTGAAAATCTGGTAAGACTAATCCTTCCTCTTCCTCAAGTTTAGCTCTAAGAGATATGTTAGTTTTTATATCTTCCCCATTCCAATAAATAGAAAAAGACTTTCCCACAGTTTTTCTCTCTAAAACAACTGGAATTAAAACAAGAGGTGCTTTTTTAACCTCATTTGGTTTGTATTTATCAGACCACTCTATAAATCCAACAGCTAAATAAAGAATATTATAACCCTGTTCCTGAATCATAGTTTTAGCTTGTTGATTTATATAAAAAAGCCTTTTTTGTAATTGCTCTCGAGTAAAAAGAGTTTTAAGTGAGTTATCATAATTTAAGGAATTATTAAAACCGCGAATAGGTTTAATAATCGGTTTAATAGGTTCAAAAATAGATGAAATCCCTGAAGACTTCTCATTTTCTTTGTTTTTAGCACTGGCACTAAAATTCATTTTTTTATTTTGCAAGACAAGAGTTTGAAACAAATGTGAAGGTGTGCTATAAACTATTTCAAGACTTTTCCTTGAATCTAATTTAAAATTAAGAAGTGAATTTCGTGAAGTTAAATCTAATAAGGTTCTCCTAAGATTCTCAAACTCCTTTTCAATATTTTTAACATTCATTTTCATTGTTATCCCCAAAATAAAAAATCAAGCTATTTTAAATCTAAGCCAATTAAGAAATTTTTCAAAACTTATCATTTTATTATACTATTAATATAAACTTAATTAATAAACTTTTCCAATGCTTAATAAATTTTTTTTTAAGTTAAACAATGAAATTTTTCAAGTAATATCAGTTAAGAATAAATCACTATTTAATATTATAAAACTGTTCAATTTTTACAACCTATTTTAGAAGCAAATGCTTCGATATAATTTATTACATTTTCAGAATACATTATTATAATAAAAATTTATTAAAAATTCGTTGTTATTATTCTTCATTATGTAAACCCATACACTATTTGTTTTTATATTGTGTTCAGTGTCAACTATTTTTAATGTAAAATTATCATTCTCTGTGTTTAAATAGTTAGCTATGAAATTATAGTAAATATAAACATCTTGTTTAGTTTTATATTTTTTAAATTCATTAAAATTTTACATTTGAGAATATGATGTTTCTTTAATATAATTTAAATCAAAAGATTCTTCTCCTATATAAAGTTATAGGTCTCTTGCAAAAATCCTATTGTATCATAGTACTTAGGATCATCACGACCATTAAATGAGTAATATATTAATATTTCATTTAAAGCTAAAAATTTTCTTAAAGCCCTTAGTAAAATATTAAATCATTCTCAGGCACATATTCTTAGTAGAAAACTTTAAAATTGGTTCTGCTTTGAATTTAAAAGAAAAAAGCTGTAATACGGGAGTTTTAGATCTTGTAAAAACTTTTTCAGTGATGTTTAAGGCTTGTTTTTTTAAAAAATAAGAAAGCATTTTTTTAAACATTGCTAAAATTACTTTTTTATTGAGTCTATGAAATTTATCTAAAGAATTTAATGTATAATCATAATTTTTAGAAAAATTCTCTCCATTATACACTTAATTAAATCATTTAAAAGTATATAAATTGATTCAAGATCAGAAAATGCATGATGAAAATACTCATTAGTAAGAAAATATTCTTATCATCAGATAAAAATCAAATTTAAATAAAAAAGATTTAAAAATGTTAAACTCATTATTAAAAAATTCGTTGTTAATATCTTTAGTTAAAGTTTTATTATAAATGTTAATCTCTACGGATTGTTTATCATTTCTTTTTTGAAAAATATTAGTATGTTTAATAGATGCATATCATTAATATAAGAATTAATCTCAATAGTTTTAATCAATGCCTCCTTTAATTTATAAACATCATAATGATCAATGTTGAAACTTGCAGAGAAATTTAGATTCATACTATTTAAATCATTGAGGTCTACATTATTGACAATGGATAAATAATATAATTGAGTTGGTGATAAGGGATATATCTCTTGATAATCATGTTTTTGGAAATTTACTTTAGATGATTCTGATATAGAATTACTTCATAAATTCTTTTCTCAATATCTGTTGTTGGAGAAACAATTTCATTACCATTAAATTCCATTGAAACTAACTCTTTAATATCTTTTTTAGGCACTATATTTTTTCTATCAATTTTCCTTCTATCGTTTAAAGGAATAGATACTATACGTTCTATAATCAAAGGAAGGATATAATAAGGAAGAAGTTTCAATAAGTTTTTTTTCAGAAAACTATTTAATCTGGATCTATCTCATTATTTGTTACTATCTCATCATATATTTAATATCTTCCTCATTATTTGTTATCTGTGATATATCTAAAGCAGATACAACATTATTTTCCACTTCATCGAGTGAATTTAATGCAGTTTCAATTTCTGTTAGTTCAACCCTATAACCTCCAACATTTATCATAAAGTCTTTTCTTTGAAAGTATACTAAATCATTACTTTCATTATAATGTGCTAAATCTCCTGTTTTATAAAAAATTTTATCATCATCAGATTTACAGTAAGGGTTAGATATGAATTTTTCATTTTGTTAATTTCTCATCACCTAAATAACCAAGTGCAAGTTGTTTTGAAATGTATATCTCACCAATTCCCTTATTTTTTTATTTCTTTTAAATTATCATCTAATAAATAAATTTCTGTATTGTTTCTAAGTTTTCCAATTGGCGTGTTTTTATAAGCTTTATCAATGATGAAAAAAGTATTAAAACTAATTGTTTCTGTTAATCCATGTAAATTAATAATGGTTGTTTTTGAAGAATATAAATGGGATGCTTTATCTGTGGATACAACAAAAGCTTGCAATAATCCATCAGCACACTCTAAAAACTTTTCAGCTAGTTGAGGAGGAAATATTGATCCAATGATCTGATTTTCTTTCATACAACCTATTAAATAAATTAAATCAATGATTTTATCATCTGGAATAATATGTAAATAACCTTTTGAAAAAATAAGACCAAAGGTAATAATATTTGCTGCAAGTGTTGAAAAATTAGGAATCAAAGTCAGAATATGGGCATTTGTTAAGTATTTATTAATTAGTTCTATTGAGATATTTTCAGAAGCAATACATAATTGATCATAACCAATCATCACACCTTTAGGCTCAGCAGTTGAACCAGAAGTAAAACAGATCAATGCTATATCTTCACTGTTAATATAATTATCTTTATCCACAGATTTATTAAATATTTTATTTAAACTATTTAAT
>JAITXE010000042.1 GCA_031284925.1 Methanobrevibacter sp. | reverse complement strand
AGAGCCATTTTTTTATTCCAATGTCCTCTAAATCCCCCACTACGTATTGTTCTTTCATATAACTCTTTTGATTTTTGAGCCACCAAAAGTCGATAATCCTTTACTGTATCCCACATGATGTTCACTTTATTTTTAATTTATTTAATATCTTTAAAATTCTAAAATAACCAATAATATTAAATAAATGGAGAAAGTTAATAAATAAACTTTTATTTAATAATTAATTTCTCATTTAATCTATATAATGTTAATGGTACTGAAAGAATTCTATGAAATCTCTAAAATTTCACTGAAATAATGCTTGAAATCTCTAATGCTTATACTTATGATATAATGAATGTAAATAATAGCATGTTTTTCCTGATTTAGAAAATCATTAAGAATCATAACTATGCATGGATTAAATTTTTTTAGCTTAAAATCAAGATTTAGATGCTTGAAACCCAGCTAAATTTATTTAAAGTTAGATGAAATATTTTGAATTGATTTATTTAACTCGTTTAATTCAAATTTATTAATTTCGGCCCTAAACTCTTTTAAATAGTTTTTATAAAAATAAATAACCATTAAAACAATGATTATCATTCTTCAAACTAAAAGAATCATTTCAGCTCCTGTTTACCCATTTTTTAAGTTTAGTTATCTCATTAAGATTTATAAATTTCAAATTAACACACCTTTAATTAAATTTTCATTCCTAAAAATATTACTCCAAATGTAGATATCATGTAAAATATACTGTAAGAAAGAATTACTAAGGGAATTGAATATTTTAATCCTTTTTTAAAGTCAGGATAAAGAATTATGCCTATTATAAACCCTAGCAATGTGGAATGAATTATAATATAATATCTTACAGCACTAATAGCTATTTTAACTAATTCAGTTTCTTTACCAGGATGTGTTAAAAATGTTGAATAAACTCCAACCATTTATAAGGTAAATGATGCAGCTATTTCTGCAGATATAACTAAAAATGTTACAGACATCATAACTGTTGATTTTCTCTCTTTTTTTAATTCAAGTGTAGCTCTAAGATCTTCAGCCACACTATCTATTATATCTGAAAGTCCACCACCAGTTTTTCTTCCATCTATTAATTATTTTAAAAATTCTGTCAACATTTTTTGAATTTAATCTTTTTGGGATTAGCATTAAACTGGAATTAAAATCTTTTCCCATTTTCATCTATTAATGTAACTCTTTTTATTTCATCGTGCAATGGACCAGAACCATGTTTAGAAAATTCAAGTAGTGTTGTTTTTCAAGTGACATCCCTGCTTTTAGTATAGCAGATACTTGCCTTAAAAAATCAGGCATTGATTTTTCAATTTCTTCTGTTCTTTTTTCAGCTGAAATTATTATATAAGAAATTAAAAAAGAAGGAGGAATAATAATGGATATTAGTAATAAAATAAAAAAGTTTATATTTAATATTACAGCTATTAAAATTGATAAACACGAAATAATTATTAAATTAATAGATAGTATATTTAATGGATCCTTTATAACTTCATTTTTCTCTAGATAGTCTTGAAAAAATTAAATAATATTTTTTTGGAAGATAATCCATCCATAATAATTTCAATTATATGTTTATCACACACATACAAAATTTTATAATATTGCTTTAAATTAATTTAATTCATATAATGACAACTATTATCATATTACTTTAAAAACTTATTGGATATCATATAAAAATGTCAATGGTGAAACAATTTATCATATATGATGAATATGATAGTTAAAAGTGTAAATGAGGCAACATAATTGTTACACATCCAATGGTCAGTCTAAAACAATACCGCTTTTATTTATTCACTGATAGGTTAAAGAAAGTTTTAAATTATTTAGTGCTACTTGTTTTTTCATTAGTCACATTATAGAATCTTATTGATAGAGTTCAAAGTATCATTGATAGTTTAATAGGTATTAACAATGTTAATTAGGTTAATTTTAAGCTAAAAAAATTTTAGGTTATGTATATTGTTATGGTTCTTAATGTTAATACATTCATAATTTTTCAAATCCAAAAAACCAATGCTAAATTTACAGTGCCATGACAAACCAAAACAATTTATATATGAATTAATTTATATTAAAATTTATCAATTATTATTATTGATATTTGTTGTTTAAATTAAAATTTTCTTATTTTGACAACAGTGGTATATTAATATATGAAATAAATCATGTATAAACCATTTAGAATTAAATAGTCATGACATTATCTTATTTTTTTCTTGTTTTATATTATTACTCTTTATTTAGCATATATCTGGGGTGAGGCCTAATTTAAAAAATGGAAACTTTTATATACTACCAAGTACAAATTAGTAATATATGTAATTATAAATATCGTTTAGTAAAATGTAAATAATATCCTGGTTGCATATTTTTTTTAAAATGGATTTTAATTAAGAGGTGATGTAATATGAATAAAATGAAAAAGATATTTTTTAGTTTATTTTTTATATTTTTATTTAGCTCTTGTATTATTTGTTTAAATGCTAATAGTATTGACGGGCAATTAAATAATATTAATTTTAACTTTACATTCAAATTAGGGGATGTTATTGATCCCACAAATGATTCTTTTAAATACAACCAGACCACCATGGAAGCATATTTTTGCATATATGATTCTATTTCTCAAGGTTGTAAGTTATTTAATGAAGATAAAATATGTTCTTTTCCTTTACCCATTTTAACTGCCAAAAATATTGGTAATTATACTGGAAGGAATGTAGATTCACTTGGTAACAATATAACTTATGATTTAAAAGTAACAAATGAATTAGATTGAATCAAAACACTAAATGGAGTCAAAAATTATGATGAACCCCATAGTGGAAGTAGGTGCTGGATGGTGTGGTGGTTGTGCTATTTGTGCATTCCCAATTGATGGTGCTGCAGCCGCACTATTTGTAATGGGAGCGTTATTCGTTTTAGCTATATAGGTTAAAAACTTTTTTTATTGAAAACAATATATAAAACATGTTTGTATGATATTATAATAATTATTAATACTTGCGTTAAAAATTGATATTTTTTAGAATTGCTACATAATTTTAAAGGTTGGTTGGTTAGTATGAATATTATTTAAATATCCTTACATAGATAATAAATATGATCTAAGATTAGGTCTACAACCAATTTTAATTCAAACAAAAAGTTTTGATAATATTAATAAGTCTAAAGGGTATTTTAAATTAAATAAAGATGCAACTGATATACTTCGTATCTGCGATGGTACAAAAACAGTAGAAGAAATTAGTAAATATCTCTCAGAAAGTCATGATGAAAGTTATAAACATGTTTTCGAGACAATTAGTTCCTTTATTCATTCATATCCTTTCATTAATTTGTCTCATCAAAGAATAAAAGTAGATACATCTAAATGGGGAAATAATAATTTACAAAAACCTGTTCATGTAAGTATTGAACTAACATATGCTTGTAATTATCGTTGTAAACATTGTTATAATGAAAGTGGTTCTGAACATGAAAAATTTTTCGACTTCAATGTTTTAAAAAAAGTTTTAGACGGATTATACGAAAATGGGGTTTATATAATTGAATTAACTGGTGGTGAACCTTTATTACATCCTGATTTTAGAGATATAGTCGAGTATGCCTTAAAAAAATTTGAGTTAGTTGCAATAATTACTAATGGATATTTAATTAGTGAAGAACTATTAGATTCTCTTGTTACTTATAAAGATAAATTAATATTTCAGGTAGATTTACATGGAACAAGGGTGTATATGGATTGGTTTTGTGATAAAAAAGGGGCATTTGATAAAATAAAAAAGAATATAGAGTTAATAACTGAGAGAGATTATTTTTTAAGAGTAATAATGATAGTTACAAAACTTAACTATAATCAGATTATAGAAACTGTTACTTTAGCTAAACAGTTAAGTTCTTATCCTAAAAAAACTGCTCGTGCAATTAACTATACAATTGGACTCTCTGGTTTTGTCCCTCAGGGGCGTGTCACTAAATCTCCTGAAATTTTATTTGATCATGAATCAATGATATCTGCTAATAATGAACTTTATAAGGCTAAAAAGGAATTTGGAAATTTTATTTTTGAACTTCCAGATAATATTTTAAAGGAATTAAATAATCAATGTAATTGTGGTGCAGGAACTAGAACTTTAGTAATCACTCCGACTGGTGATATCAAACTTTGTCCTATGGCCGATGATTCAGTTATTTTTGGAAATGTTTACAAAAATAAAATAACAGAGATCTTCTCTAAAAAGTGTTGCAATGAATTTGTAGATCTGCAAAAGCCAAATCCAGAAACTTGTGGTAATTGTAAATACTTATTTTTTTGCAATGATTGTTTAGCACGGGGGTTTATCAAATATCAAGAAATTGGGAAAAAATGTCTTTGGGGATTAAAAATAGGATTAAGCAAGAAGATATTTAATAAATATAAATGCTAAAATTTAGGAAATAAGGCGAGAATATGTCAATTGTTATAGATATTAATAATTTGAATAAATGTTATGGTTCTTTTAAAGCTTTAGAAGATATTTCTTTTCAGGTGAAAAAAGGTCAAATTTTTGGTTATGTGGGACCTAATGGTGCAGGGAAAACAACCACAATCAAAATAATTTTAGGTTTAATGAAGCCAACATCAGGGAAAGTTAATATATTGGGTGGTAATACTTTCCCAGATACTCATGAATCATTTGAGTTAAGATCTAAAATTGGTGCTATATTAGATTTTAATGGCTTAATTAATGATTGGAGTGGTTTAGATAATTTAATCTTCTGGGCGGGGTTATATAATATAAATAAAGAAAATGCATTTTCATTAGCAAAAAAACTGATAAAGCTTGTTAAATTAGAAGATTGGGAGGATATTAATGTTTTTAAGTACTCTAATGGCATGCAAAAAAGACTAAGTCTTGCTAAATCTTTAATTTCAAAATCCAGAAATATTAATCGTGGATGAACTTACTGCAGGGCTTGACCCAGAATCAAGGCAGATAATGAGAAAAATTTTAAAAGATTTGGCAAATAACGGTAAAACAATATTTTTTTCATCTCATGACTTAGAAGAAGTACAAAAAACTTGTTCCCATATTGGACTAATTAATAAAGGAAATTTAATAGTTAATGTTTCATTAGATGAGTTAATTGATAATTTTAAAACTTCAGAGCAATTTTCTTTTGAAAAAACTTACTTAAAAATGGTTAGGAATGACAATGATGAATATTCAACTTAAAACAATCATTTTAAAAGAAATAAGAACATTACAATCTAAAAAAAATTTAGTTTCATTTTTTTTATATGTTGTAATAACCTCTTTTATGATGTATTTTATTTGCAAAAATCTAACTATTTCCAAATTCAATATATTAATAACTCAATCCATTATTCAAGGTTTAATAATTTTTCTTATCACCTCTGGAATGTTTACATTCATGATGCAATTTTTGATTGGAATTAATATAGAAAAGAGTAGTAAAATATTAGAATCTATGTTGATTTCACCAATATCTTTATCTAAAATAATTCATGGAAAAGTGATTGCTTTATCAATTGCATATTATATGATAATTGTATCAACGATCATGATATTAGGATTAATATTAAGATTTTTTTTCATGTTAAATATTTTACAATTATTAAAATTGGAAACATGGTTTGTAATTTTAGTACTTATACCTATTTTTTTCTTATTATATAGTTCTGCTATAATTTGGGGGACTTTAAGATTCAATTCAAACATAAATCTAATATTCTCTGTTTTAAATTGTTCAATGTTCTTTATACTGTTCGGTATAATCTATTTAATGAAATCATTAAATTTATTAAGTTTTTTAAGTAAAGGTATTTCCAATGGAAACTTAATAACACATCCTATCTTATTTTATTTTATTTTAATTTTATTAATAATGTTCATTATAGTTTATATTTTAATTAAAAAATTAAATAAAGAAAAAGTTATTATTAATTGATGTACGGTAAAATCAAGAAGGGGGTATAAAAAAATGGATAAAAAAATAAAAATTTTGTTCTTATATTGTTTTTTCTCATGTTTATTAATTGGATGTGTTTCAGCACATGGCTTCACGGGGGGGTTGAAATCCGAAAACATTATAAATTCTCAATTTAAACATGTATCTTATCCTTGGGTTTTTGTAAACACAGAAGTTTTAAATGTATTTGGTTTAAATGATAACAAAATTGTTGAAATAAATCCCACTAATAGTTCTTTATATGATGCTATTTATAATACAAACTGTACAGATATAATTTTAGATGAAGGAACATATACTGGGCAGTTTAATCAAAATATTGCCATAAATCGTGATATTAATATAATGGGGAAGGATAAAAAAAAGTAAAGATAGATGGTGAGAATAGAAGTAAAATTTTTAATATTAGTTCATTATCTAATGTGAAGATTGAAGGAATTACTTTTGAGCATTGTAACTCTGACAATGGGGGGGTAATTGAAAATCATGGTTCAATGAACATTTTTAATTGTAATTTTAATAATAATACTGCAAATCTGGTGGGGGGAGCAATATTTGGGGAAATGAAGAATTCTAATTCTTCAATATTAAAATCTGAATTTATAGATAATAAAGCAACAGAGGGGGGAAGTATTTTTTTAGAATACAACAATATTTCTCTTAATGTAGTGAATTGTACTATTAAAAATAATAATGCTAGTTTTGAAGGGGGGGGGGGTATTAAACTTATTGGAGATACTTCTATTTTCAACATGGGAAATTGTGAAATATTCAATAATAGAGTTGAATCTAATTATAGGCCTGGTGGGGGATTATTATTCTCAGGAAATTCTAGCATGATTATTAATAACTCTAATATTTCTTATAATCTTGCAGGAGTAGCTGGAGGCATATCAGCAACAGGATTATACACTCCCAATCTTAACAATTTTTCGCCTAAAATAATTATAAATAATACTAAAATATTTAATAATGAAGCAAGTGGATATGGTGGGGGTATTATTAATATTTTCAATAATATACTTATACAGAATACCAATATATCCAAAAATACAGTAAACAAAAATCCAATTGATGAAACAATAGGAAGTAATGGTGGAGGATTTTACAATACAAATGGAATTAGTGAGATTATAAATTGTTTGTTTGATGGTAATGTTGCAGGAAGTCATGGTGGTGGATTAGATTCATATGGTAGTATATCATATATAAATAATACTATATTTAAGAATAATGGTGCTGGTTTATACGATCGTGAAGGTAATATTACTTTAGAAAAATCTGAATTATCTAATAATAAAGCTATTACGAATGGTGGAGGATTTTATACTCTTGAGGGTAATATTATTACTGATAATTGTAATGTTACAGATAATACAGCCCAGAATAATGGAGGCGCAGCTGATACTTACAATGGAAATTATACTATAAAAAATTCAATATTTAGAAATAATAATGCTACTAATGGAGGAGCTTTCTACAACCATAATGGAGATTTATCATTAAGTAATGTAGAAATAGGAAATAATCATGCGACATATGGTGGAGGAATATACTGTAATGAAACTTTTACCATGAATAATTGTAATATGCATAATAATTTTGCTGAAAATAATGGGGGTGGAATTTATTTTGTAGGTGAACCACTTTTTAATGGTTCAATTAATATTTTTAATTCCAATATTACAGCTAACACGGCCGAAAATAATGGGGGTGGATTAGATAGTAGATTTGCTAATGTAACTACTAAAAACACATTAATTAAGGATAATACTGCTAATTATGGTGGGGGTGCATACACTCGTGAAGGTAATATTACTTTTGAAAATTCTGAATTATTTAATAATAAAGCTATTACAAACGGTGGTGGACTTTATAATCTATAATGGCTTTATTACTACTAATACTTGTAATATTACAAATAATGTAGCTATTAATAATGGAGGAGGAGCTGATACTTATAATGGAACATATAATATAAAAAATTCAATATTTAGAAATAATAATGCTACTAATGGAGGAGGTTTTTACAACCATAATGGAGATTTATCATTAAGTAATGTGGAAATAAGAAATAATTATGCGATATATGGTGGTGGAGTTTATAATTTACAGGGTGGTTTAATTATTACTAACTCTTCTTTAGATAATAATAATGCAAGTTGTAATGGTGGTGCTATATTTAATACTGGTAGTTTAAATTTAGATGAGCTTAAGTTTAATAGTAATTATGCTGATTGTGGTGATAATTTGAATGACCTGCATGTAGGTGGTGCTGCTTTATATCTTGATAGTGGGAATGCTGTAGTTAATAATTGTGATTTTAAAGGGAATAATTTAAACCAAGCTAAGTATGCTTGGGGTGGTAGTGCTATAGCAGT
>JAITXE010000038.1 GCA_031284925.1 Methanobrevibacter sp. | reverse complement strand
TCATATCTATAGATTTTATTTAATCACATCCTCTATTTTATTGTTTTTATATAATTATCAAAGATCTAATTTATTTGAATTCTACTAAAATATCTAATCTCTTAAATTTATTTGTAACCTTTTAAGTTAGTATCCTAATAAGAATCATATTCAAAATAGTGGTGATAACATTATAGTAGTATGAAATATTAAAATGAAAATACATGTTATTATTTGTGAAAATGAATAATAACTCATACTATAATACTATTTCTGTTGAAAAAGATGTTAAAATCAATTTGAAAAGTTTCATCTATCATTAATAGGAAAAAAAATAAAAAGTTGAGAAGAGTAAATTGAACATATAATCTCAAAATAAAGAAGCTTAAAGAACTAAAAATTACAAAAAGAAATTAAAAGGATTAATGATTAAAATTTGATTAACATGGATGAAGTCCTTTAACAAGTTCTGCAGTAGAACCTTCCGGTGCATAGCAAGTTGCTAAATATAATTCATGATCAGGATAATTAAAATCAATGCTTGCACCTTGATTATATTCTATGAATGTATTATATACATAATAGTCATAATTTTTATTATCTCTCCAATCCTCAACAGTAACATGATCACCATTCTTAAGATTTTCAAGACCAGCAAAAGCAGACCCGTGAGTTGTATGATGCCCCCATAAACCTAGTCTTTTATTACCTGCTTCATCTGGAAAATAACTATTTCTATGCTTCCAAGCAATATGATCTTGGTGATCCAAATTAGGAGCCATATACATGCGCTTATTCAATGTATGCAAATCTAAAACACCCCAAGAGTCATCATAAATAGCACAAACACTATTCATACTAAATCCAATTATACACAATATTATTAATAAACCTTTCTTTGACATAAAATATCAAATCTCCATAAAATTAATTACATTATAAAAAAAATTAAATTTAACTTTTGCTTCAACATGACATGTACACTATGACTCTAATCATGCATTAGAAATTAATTCTTAGGATTCATAGTTAACCTATTTTAATCATGAACTATCAGCAACAAACCTTGATATCTAAATTTTCATTCTAAAAGACTTATTAGCATAGGATTTATTTTTATTGATTTTAAATCTTAAACATTATTTAAATAATTATAATTTCTATGTCAATATCTCTTATAATAAGTTAATATGAATCAGAAACCTAATAAAAATATTAAAATCATGTTTTATAATAATGAATCTTATCCAAACAGTCTTATTAAAATTGTGCAACATATTAATTATGAAAATCATTATGAATATTCTAAAAATATGATATAAATTCCCATACATTATAAAATAATGTTTCATAGTATATAAAGGCATCTGTTTTTGAATTTTCCCCCTCCAAGAGATATAGAATAAATAAAGATAAATAATATCTTTAACAAATAAAATACCAATAAAACAAGGATATAAAGATTAACAAATAATAAAACTATTAAATAATAACTAATCTTAAAACAACAGTTTAATAAATAGATTAAATAATCTTTAAAATGAATCAAAACATTAAACAAACTATGTTAATCCATTTATATAAACATATTAATAATATTTATTAAATAAGTTAAGATAATAAATAGCATAGAATATTTAAATAGTAATAAATATAAACATATTCATGATATTTATTATAAACAAATGAGGGATTGTAGTATGGCCTTAAAAGAGGATTAAATTCATAAAAGGTTAAAAATAAATGATATTAGGGATTTAATTCCTGAAAAACATATTTGTCATCTTATCTACTTTTTAGTAGATTGGATGGATCTTAGTGAATTGGAGAATAAATACATTGGGAAGCTTGGACAGATTGTATACAACAATAAATCAATTTTAGAGTACTGATTTATGCAAACTACAAGAAAATAACATCTATAATGAAAATTACCAAAAATCTTCGATTTTCAGTAATAGAAGAAGAATTAAAAGAAAATATCATTTTTATGTACTTAGCTATGGAATTTCAGCATATTATTACCATTACAACATAAAAAAATGAATTTGGAGATTATTATTGGCATGATACTTGAAAAGACAGTTAAACTATCTAAAGCTAAATATGGTGCCGTTGGAAAAAATAAGCATTGATGGGACATATATAAAAGCAAATGCTTCATTATCATTCATATAGGTGAACCAGCATTAGAATTAAATTATATTTTTAAAAATTTGAATTTTGTCTTAATTTTGATTTAAATTAATAAATTAAGCTAATAAAAATTTGTTTTTATGAAAATTAATTAAAATAATATATAAATAAAGTTAAATAATTTCGCAAAAGACTATAAATTGAAAGTTACAATAATATGGGTTATATAAATTTAATAAATTAAAAAATATTAAAAAATGAGATGATTATTTTGGATGGTTTAAAGACTTATGGTTCTAGAGATTTAATTGAAAGTTTAAGAGGGAAAAAACCTTATTTTATATGTGCTATAGCTACAACGGCTACTTCTAAAATTCCTGATATTACTG
>JAITXE010000029.1 GCA_031284925.1 Methanobrevibacter sp. | reverse complement strand
TATTACATTTATAAAAGCAAAAATACTTACACAAATAATTAATTATAACAAAACGTATTTAAAGATAATGTGTTATTAACCAAGTCAACTTAAGAAATTTATTTTTTTACCTAAAAAGTGTAAGGCATGAAATAATTCAAAATGCGGTATTGTAAAAAGAGCATGGTTTTTTGGATTTAAAATCATGACGGATTATATTAAGAATCATGAGATATAGATAGATTGACTTTTTTCAGTTTAAATCAAATCTTTAAAACCCATGTTAAATTTCAATCTAAATGCATATTTAAGGATGAGTAAATAAGTAATTTTATTGGAATATTTCTTAAGTTGACCCTTATGTACTGTAAAATTAGGATAGTGTAAAGTTTTTGCCTCATGGAAATTTTTCACATGTGAAATACTTGGAATATTTCTATTAATCTATATTCAATAATTATTAATTCTAAGAATAATGATTAAAATCTACATTATTTCCAAATTCTCTGTTTAATCTTTTTATCTTGGGTATTATATTGTTTATGTTTTCTTTAACAATTTTAAACTTGTTTTTCAATCCTTTTGATTGGGTGTTGGAAAAAAAGAGTTCATCCTGATTGCTTGTTTTAGGGATGTTTTTATCACTCATGAAAGCTGTTAAATTATCACGTTCACATATTAATAATATTTTTTTAAAAGTAATATAAAGTATAAAATAAATATATATTTATTATTTAAATTAATCATAATTCAATATTAATGAAAAGTTGAACAGGAAATGATGGTTTATTTTAATGATTTATTTTAATTAAAAACAGCACGAGAGATGATTTAAATGTTTAATAAAATTTTAGTGGCTAATAGAGGGGAGATAGCTATTCGAATAATGCGAGCTTGTAGAGAATTAGATATTAAAAGTGTGGCTATTTATTCTGATGCTGATGAAAGTTCAATTTATATAAATTATGCTGATGAAAAGTATGGATTAGGTGATCCAATACCTGCAAAAAGTTATTTAAATATAGATAAAATAATTCAAATAGCTATTGATCATGGCGTTGATGCCATACACCCAGGTTATGGATTTTTAGCTGAAAATGCAAGATTAGGGAAGGAATGTGAAAAAAATGGGATTAGTTTAATTGGTCCTAAGGGTTCTATTATTGAAACTATGGGAGATAAAATAACTGCTAAACAGTTAATGAGAAAGGGTGGAGTTCCTGTTGTTGAAGGAACAGATGAAGGGATAGATAGTATTGAAGAAGCTAAAGAAATATCTAAATCAATTGGATATCCAGTTATAATTAAAGCCTCTGCTGGAGGTGGTGGAATTGGTATGCGTGTGGTTGAAGAAGAGGATGAGTTAATTCGTGCTATTGAATCAACACAGTCTATTGCTTCATCAACCTTTGGAAATTCAACTGTCTTTATAGAGAAATATCTTAAAAAACCTCGCCACATTGAATTTCAAATATTAGCTGATGAAGATGGAAATGTGATACATGTTGGTGATCGTGAGTGTTCCATTCAAAGAAGACACCAGAAATTAATAGAAGAAGCACCTTCACCCATAATGACTAAAGAATTAAGGGAAAAAATGGGAGAAAGTGCTGTTAAAGCTGCTGAATATATTAATTATACAAATGCAGGAACCATAGAATTTCTTTATGATAAAGGAAATTATTATTTTCTAGAGATGAACACTCGTATACAAGTAGAGCATCCGATTACAGAGATAGTCACTAATGTAGATCTTATTAAAGAACAGATAAAAATAGCTAATGGTAACACGTTAACTTATAAACAAAGCGATATTAATATTACAGGTCATGCAATTGAATGTCGTATAAATGCAGAAGATCCTCTTAGTGAATTTATGCCAAATCCTGGAAAAATCACAGGATATAGATCGCCTGGAGGTCCTGGTATTCGTGTTGATAGTGGAATACATATGAATTATACAATACCTCCATTTTATGACTCCATGATTTCTAAATTAATCACATACGGAAGAAGTAGGGAAGAATCAACTAATAGAATGAAAAGAGCTTTGGGAGAATATATAATATTTGGTGTTAAAACAACTATCCCCTTTCATAAAGCAATTATGAGAAATACTAAGTTTATTAATGGTGATTTACATACACACTTCGTAGATGATTATAAAAAAGGAATTGAAGAGGATATGGAAAAAATTATTCTTGAAGATCTAGAAAGGATTAATCTTTTAAAATCAACATTTACATCCCCTAAAAAAATAGCCGCTATTTCTGTAGCATTAAATTCCTATTTAAAAAAATCGTGGGATGAAGAAGGATAATATATAATTTGTGATTTTTAGCCATTAAAATTGTTTTTTAATTTTTAGCTTAAATTATTTATATATTAAATTATTTAATTAATAATATATTAAAATTCATTTAATCCTATATTATATATTAATTATAATAATAGATGATTTTAAATTATAAAGGAGATTTCAGTTTGAGTAATGAAAAATCTGTTTCAATAAATGAAGAAAAAATAGCTAACTATATAAAAAAGTTAGGGGTTGAAGGTGCAAAGAATATCAATGTAGATGAAATCAAGAAAGAATTAAAAACCAAATACATTGGTCATGACATATATGCTTTTGAAAAAGTTGATTCTACAAATGCAATAGCTAAATTCTTAGCTGGAACTGAAGTTGAAGAAGGAACTATAGTTATTGCTAGATCTCAATTTAAAGGTAAAGGAAGAATGGGGAAAAAATGGGAATCACCATCTGGAGGAATATGGTTATCAATTATAATATATCCAGAAATAGACCCACAAAAAGCTTCTTTAATAACATTGTGTGGTGGTGTGGCTGTATCAAAAGCAATAAGACGATTAGGTGTTGATGCAAGAATCAAATGGCCCAATGACATTTTAATAAATCATAAAAAAATAGCAGGAATACTTACAGAAGCAAACTCTAATTTTCACACACTTGACTATGTCGTTGTTGGTATAGGTATTGATTCTAATTTAGATGCTGGTTCTGTTTCAAAAAAAGTTGAAGATGTATCTACAACTCTTAAAGATGAATTAAAAAAAGAAGTTGATGAAACTAGATTGATACTAAGCTTATTAGAAGAATTTGAAAAAGTATATGAAGATTTAAAAAATGAAAAATTCAATGAAATACTTTATAACTGGAGAAATCTTTCTCAAACAATTGGTAGTAATGTCCTAATAGAACAACAATTTGGGAAAACTTTAAAAGGATATGTTGTGGGAATTAACAATCAAGGAGCATTAATTTTAGAACTAAATAACGGTAAACTAAAAAAAGTAATATCTGGAGAAAGTCATATGAAAGAAATTGAAAAATAAAAATTGATATTTCTTTAATTAATATTTCTTTATAAAATGATATATCATAAATACTTAAAAAACAATACTAACATATTATCAGGTGATTTTTATTAGTTTAATAATGGCTTATATTGGATCTAAAGGTTCTGTAATGGTAGCTGATAAAAGAAGAATAGCTTATTTTGGAGAAAAGGAGCATAGAGAGATATTAGAAGAATCATTATATTCCGGGCAGCTGAAAACTGATGAAGATTTCAATCATAAAGCCAAACAATTAAATGTATCATATAAAATTACTGAAGATGCTAATAAAATAAAAAATCTAGAAAATGCTATTGTTGGTGAAGTTAGCACACGGAGTACAACTGAAACCAAAAGAAAAAGAATATACTCCACAACAAATGATTATAGACTTATTGAATTATTAGACTCAGATATTATATATTCTGAATCTGGAGAAAAAGGCATAATTATTTTTGGCAATAAAATAACCAAATCTTTAGCCAGCAAATATATAAACCAAATGATGAAACCCAATGTTAGCTTAAGATTTATAGGTGACATTTTCCTTAAGGTATTTGAAAATGTTTCATCACAAACACCTTCAATTGGTAAAAAATATGATGTTCTCATACAACAACCTAAATTCAATTCTAAAGAAGCGAAAATTCATTTAGATAATATAATTGAAATAGATGTTAAGCTTTTAGGTAAATTCAGAGATGAACTTAAAACAAATTTATCACAAAGCAATGAAAAAATTCAACTGACATCTAAAATTATTTATGAGGGAGATATAGGTAAGGTAACAAACATTGAAAACAATATGTTACAAGTAACCTTGAATGATGATGTTCAAGCCTTTGACCCAGACTGGAAATTACTTGCAAAACCAAAAGATAATGTTCTAATGATTATAACTGATGAAAAAACTGCTAGAATTGGTGATGAAGTAGTAATTGAAGATGAAACTTTATGTTTAAAAAGAAATAAAGGAAATTTAGACTGTAATATAATTTTATCCAAAGTTTAACATTAAAATATCAAAATTTGTAAGATTTCTATTTAATATTATTTTTAAATTTATTTTATATTAAAATATTAAATTATTTATTACCTTAATTTTAGATATTATATGATTTATATGATCTATAGGCGATATAAATGAAACTAATATTCTTAGGCACTGGTGGAGGAAGATTTGCTACTATAAATCAGGAAAGAATGACTGGTGGGTTTAGAATTGATGGATTTGCAGATAAAAACTTCCATGTTGATCCAGGTCCTGGTGCTTTAGTTAGATTACATGATTTTGGATTAAATCCAGGTAATTTAGATGTTTTATTTATATCTCATTCCCATGCAGACCATTACAATGACGGAGAAATAATTGTTGAAGCTATGACCGAAGGAATGAGTAAACAAAATGGTTTAATAGTGGGGAGTAAAAGTATTCTTGAAGGATATAAACAATGGGGTCCATGTATATCAAATTATCATAAATCAAAATCAAATACATTAGTTCTCTCAGATAATCAAAGTATAAACTTGAATGGTTTTACTATTAAAGGAACAAAAACAATGCATGGCGATCCAACTGGCATAGGGTTTCAATTAAAGTCAGATGATTTAACAATATCTTATACAAGTGATACAGGATATTTTGATACTCTCCATAAATACCATAAAGGAGCCGATATTTTAATCGCCAGTGTTTTAAGACCAAAAAATAAATTCATTAAATATCGGCATATGTCCAGTTCCCAATTAATAGAATTAATTAATGAAGTAAAACCAAAATTAACTATTATGACTCATTACGGACTTAAAATGATTAATGCACCTCCAGAAAATGAAGCAAAGAATATTGAAAAAAAAACAGGAAGATCTACAATAGCAGCATTTGATGGAATGTCACTTACAGTAAATGATAAAAATGCAAATGATTTTAATATTGAAACATTAAAAAAAAAGATAATAAAGAATAAATAAATATATTAATATAAAATAAAGGAGGAATTATAGTATGATAGATACACATAAACATTGCCCTGTTTGTGGAATGCCTATTCCATTAAAGGAACAAGTATGTTCAGATAAATGTAAGTTAATATTAAATGAAAGAAGAAATAAGGTTAAAAAAACAAGACTAATGTTATATGGGGTTGTCGTGATATTTATTATTATATGGTTTTATATAACATTTTTAAAAAAATAAATATAATTAAAATTAATAAAAAAATAATTAATAAGAAACTTAATTGGGGCTGAAGAATATTTATAGCAAATGGATAAAAAATTAGGTAAAGTAATGAATAAATATCTAATAATATTAATAATTTGTTATTAAAATATAAAAAATTATGGGGGTTTAAAATGTATATTAATGAATCATCAATTTCATGGAATAGTGATATTTTTAATTTTATTAATCATAATTTACAAAATCCTATTTTAGATCAATCAATGCCAATAATAACTAATTTTGGAACTGAAGAGTGGTTAATGATTATTGTTTTTATATTATTAATCACAAGTTTAATTGCTAAAAAAGATAAGCTTAAAAAGATAATTATTATATTTTTAATATCAATAATTGTATCCATATTTATAACAGAACTCTTAAAAGGCATATTTTCAGAATCACGTCCGTTTATAGCTTTTAGTAATGTTCATTTACTCGCTGATGGATCACCGTTTCGTTCTTTTCCATCAGGTCATTCTAGTAATATATTCACTTTGATCACGGTATTTGGTTTAAATTATAGTTTAAAAATAAGGGGAAAATCATTTAAACTACTATGGGTTTTATTACCATTAGGCATACTTGTTGCATTATCAAGAGTATATGTTGGTGTTCATTTCCCATTGGATCTTATAGCTGGAACAATGATTGGAATAGTTTCAGGAGGAATTGTTAGTATTTTAATTAATAAATATATAAAACTTAATAAATATTTATCAATTATAACCTTTATTTTATTTGTTCTTGTATCTGTTTATATAAAATATTGTGTAATATAACTAATAATAATCGGGAAGGTTTAAAATATTAATGAATCCATCAATTTCATGGAAAAGAAGGAAAAATAATAAGTAAACAAACAATTAATAAATTAAAGTAATTTAAGATAGTTAATGATCTGAATTCTATTGTGATTTATGATCAACATACATACCTATACTTCACTATCATAATTCTATCACACATACACAATTTTCAAAATTTTATAAATAGAGATTTAAAAAATATATAATTAATGATTAATTTTATCAATAAATAAATATTAAACATGCAATAGTTATTATTCTATTCCTAAATCAGATGATAAAAAAAATAATAGAACTTAAAAAGGATAATTTATATTTTAATTTATTTTAGATGTTATTTAATCTATTTATTAAACTATAATCTTAGGACTACTTATTACTCTTAATTTAATCATTAATTACTTTTTCTATCAATGTTTTATCATTATTTTATTTACTTAAGGTAGTATTAGTCTTTATTTAGTATATATCTGGGGGGTGTGGGGTAATTGGATAAACCGAAACAGTTATATACTAACAAGTATAATTGCTAATTGTACAATTATTAATATCCTTTAATAAAAGGTAAATGATAATTGTTACATAATTTTTTTAATAAATAATATAAGAGGTGATAAAATGAATCCAGAAATGAATAGTACTCCATGGTGTTTTGCCTGTGCGGGATGTTTTGTACTGCCTCCAGGTATTGATGTTAATTTTGTTGTAGCTGCATTAGTAATGCTGTATGGTTAGTTTTTTTATTAATTTAATATATATTTTTTGTTCTAATGTTTACATGTAAGAAAAGAGCATGTAAACATTAGAACAATTTTTTTATTTATAGTTTAAACCCCATATATTCTTCTTTATTTTAATAAGGCAATTTTATAAATTTAATATATAAATTTCAAAGATTAGGTTTTTAGAACTATAATGGGTAGAATATATCTGTTTATTAGGTGGTTGTAGTGGGAATGATCGAGTTAAAAAATACTGATAAAAGTTTTGATAATGTTATTAAAGTTTTAGACAATGTTAGTTTTGCTGTGCAAAAAAATAGTATAACTGGGTATTTAGGTCCTAATGGAGCTGGAAAATCTACCACAATTAAATTATTACTTGGTTTGATAGAAGTTGATAATGGTGAAGCTATGATAAATGGGGTTAATCTTTATGAAGATTCTGATTTATCAATCCAAATTCGCAAATCTGTGGGGTGCATGCTTGAATACGATACATTATACCCTTCTCTTACAGCAAAAGAGAATATTAAATATTGGGGACAATTATATGGTTTAAATATAAATGAAACTGAGATCAAGGCTGAAAATTTATTAAAGAAAATGAAGCTTAAAAATATTTCGGTTTCTAAGTATTCAAATGGTATGAAAAAAAGATTATCCTTTGCTAAAAGTATTATTCATGATCCTGAAGTTCTTATACTTGATGAACCAACAAGTGGAGTGGATTTTGAATCACGACTAATAATTCGCGAAATAATAAAGGAATTACATGAAAAAGGTTCTACAATATTCTTATCATCCCATGATCTAGAAGAAGTTCGTAAAATATGCACAGACATAATCATTATTAATCAAGGACAAATACAAGTCCAAGGCAAATTAAATGATATTATGCAGAATAATGAAAATTATAACAATATTGAAGATATTTACACCTCAGTTATAACGGAGTAATAAAAAATGAATCTCAAAACGGTCAAAACCATCTTTAAAAAAGAATTTAAAGAAGATATTGACTTAAAATACATGAAAAAAACATTATTTATTCTTTTTTTCTTTCCAATTATTATATTAATTGTTGGTACATCTGAATATAGAGGTAATGAATTAGGAAACATACTGTCATTATTTCCTATAATGCTCTTTTATAGTTTTTCTATCCAACCTCTTCAAAGAAAGTTTTTTGAGGTGAAAATGATGAATGGTTTCCAACCATTACTTGCTTTACCAATAACATTAAAAGAGATTTGGTTTGGCAAAATTTTATCAATATTTGCGAGTACCTATTTATTAATGATAATGGCAGAAGTTTTATCACTTATTGCTGGAGTTATTAAGTTTGGTACAATAGTTTTAACTTCATTCACTTTAAAAATGGTATTTTTAATGTTATTATGGTGTCCAATGATAATTTCTACTATTATCATTATCATTAGTTGGATTGCATTAAGATTCAAAGATATTAGAACAATTGATTATTTGAACATGAGCATTTTTATATTTATTATGGCATTTGTTTATAGTATACCTAGGTTTAATTCTTTGCTCAATGGATTAGACATGAATACACTTATTATTTTTGTCTTATTAATTGCAATACTAATTGACATGGTATTCTACTACTTAATAAGTAAAATCAGGAAAGAAATGTTATAAAAAAGGAGAATATTTTTATGTATTATGTTTTAAAAGATGATTTCATGGTTTCTGTAGGAGATAAGCGAAATTATATTTATAGTAAAATAAATATGAGTGAAAAATACATGAAATTAAATGATGATGCCATTATGATACTCAAAAGAGTTAATGAAGGAGATTCATATTATAATATGATAAATAATCTTATAAAAATCACTGGTGAAAGTGTTGAGGAGGTTGAAAAACCAGTCATTGACTTTTTAAACAATGAAAAGTATTTTAAATGGAGTATAACTCCTCAAAAGAGTAATTTTATACAATATGTTGAGGACAATGTTCCTTTTCGTGTTTTAGTGGAACTAACTTATAAGTGTAATCTCCATTGCCAACATTGTTATAATAATAGTGGAAAACATTATGATGAATATATTGATAAAAACAAATTATTGAAAATTTTAGATAAATTATCTGAAGATGGGGTTGTTGCTATTGATTTTAGCGGAGGTGAACCATTAACTCACCCTAATTTCTTAGAAATACTCGAATATAGTTTTAATAAATTTGCATTGGTTCAAATTTTAACCAATGCAACATTAATAAATGAAGATCATATCCGTTTATTTAACAAGTACAAGGATAAAATTTATCTACAATTCAATTTCAATGGTTTAAATAAAAACTATGTAGATAAATTCAATGGGTTAAAAAGGTTCTCATGATTATTTACTAAAAGTTTTGGATTTAATTGAACCTTTCTTCTCCATTGCATCATTTAATATGACAGAAGAAAATGTTAATGAAATTTATACAACTGGAAAATTCCTTAAAGAAAAGGGCATTAATAAATTTAATATAAGTCCCAGTTTGAATTTTGGTCGTGCTGAAATCAATAATTTAAGCTATAATAACGAAACACTTCTTGAAATGCAAAAACAGCTAAGAAAAATAGAGAATATTTACCCCAATTATGTTAAAATAGATTCAGAATTAATAGACAAAGCAAAAAAAGGTCAAAAATGTGGTGCTGGTACTGATACTATTACAATAACTCCTAATGGGGATGTTAAACCATGTCCTATAGCAAATATTGATGATTTCTATTTAGGAAACATTTTCAATGAAATGCCATATGATAATATTTCAAAAATCAGAGAATTAGATATTCCACAAGAGAAATATTGTAAAAATTGTGAATATACTAATTTTTGTTTGAATTGTTTTGTTCGTGGGATGAAACAATATACTAATATTGGGGATAAATGTAAATGGGGTGTTGAAGTAATGCAGAGCAATGATCAATTGATAAAAAAATTAGTTTAGTAAATAATAATTGATAATAATAATATGGGATTATAGGTTAATATATCATGTGCAATGAAAGTTTTAAGTTTTTTTTTAAAAATTTTGTTAGGAAATATACATGGACATTTTTCTTAATTTTAGTTTTAAGTTGTGCTTCATTATTATCTAATCTTATTAATCCTATTTTTTTAAAAATTCTCATAGATAATGTTTTTGTAGCAAAAGAATTTCAATTACTTTTTCATTATATCTGTAATGGTGATTTTGTTTGTTTTATCCTCTGCAACATCTTATTTTAATAATTTTTTACAGGGAAAATTACAATTTTTACTTTATAAAGAGGTTTCACAATCAGCTTTCAATGTATTGCAAATGTCATCAATAAAAAATAGTACTACTAAAACAAGGGGAGATTTACTTACAAGAATTTTAGGAAATACACAGCTTATTACAAATATCATTACTAAAATATTCCCCCAATTTATCATGGCTTGTGTTTCTTTAATTTTTCCATTTTTTATACTATTAAGTTTAAATGCTTATTTAACAATGATTACTATTTCTCCAGTGCTATTTTTTATAGTAATATCAGTATTTATGGGTAGAAAAATGGAAACAATTCAAAAAAAGATTTTAGAAATTAATGCCTTATTATTTCAAGTATTAAATGAATTCATTGCCATTATACCTTTAATTAAAATATTTAATTTAGAAAAATGGTCTAATAAAAATTTTAAAGAACAGATGGGAGATTATTGCTCAAGTTCAATAAAATATACTAAAATATCATCAATATCTTATTTTTTCAATGCATTTTTCATGAGTTTCCCAATTATTTTATTTTTCTGGCAAGGTAGTTTAATGGTAATGGACGGATCTATAAGTATAGGAACATTCACTGCATTCATAACATATATTACCATGTTTTTTTCACCTATTTCTCAATTATCCACATTTTACACAACATATAAATCAACATTACCTGCATTTGATAGGATAAAAGAAGTCTTTGATATGTTACCTGAAAAAGATGGAAATCATGATCTAATGTTTAATGAAGGTGAAATCATATTTGAAAATGTTTTTTTCAGTTACGATGATAAAGCGATTATTAAAAGTTTTAATGCAACATTTAAAAGAGGTTTAAATTATATTGTGGGAGATAATGGTTCTGGGAAAAGCACAATAATTAAATTGATTCTTAGATTGTATCATCCAGATAAAGGAACTATTAAAATTGATGGACAGGACATAAGTCAATTAAATAAAAAAAGTTTAATTAATCATATTTCCACAGTTTTCTCAACCCCATACCTTTTCAGTGGAACGATATATGACAATATTAAAGTAGGTGATTTAAAAGCAAGTGAAAATGATATTATTCATGCTTTAGACTTAGCTGAGTTAACTAATTTCATAAATGAAAAACCAGAGCAATATAAATTTAATGTGAGCGAAGATGGAAATTTATTATCAAGTGGTCAAAAACAAAAAATGGCTCTAGCAAGAGCTATATTAAAAAATGCCCCAATTTTACTCCTTGATGAAGCTACTAAATCTGTAGATACTCATTCAAGAGAGTCAATTAATAAAATTGTTACAAAATTTAAAAATGAAAAAACAATAATAATTGTAACTCATAATTTAGAAGAAGTTGAACCAAATAGTAACATCATACATTTATAATACTGGACAATGGATTTCGAAATCATGAAAATTGGCACCGTAAATTTAGGTGGGATTTTTCAAATTGAAATGATTTATAAATCCATTCTAAAAAAACAATTACATGTATGAATCAATGTCTTCAAAGGATAAACCTGATTTTCATAATTGAAAAAACCCATCACTTTTTATAATACTATTAATAATATTCTAATACTTTCTATTTATGATTTTTAATATTAAAAATTTTACCCCCCATAACTAATTTAAAAATAGATGGTCATGTGTTGATAAAATGAATGAAAAGGATATATTAGAGTTCGAAAAAAGTTTAAAGGTTAAGAAGTATACCTTAAAAGAATTTAATTTTGCATCAGGAGAAAATCTAAAAAACTTATTAGTTGAATATGTGACAATAGGAAAACCAATTAAAAATGAAAATGGGGGAATAATCAATGCAGTGGCTTTTTTTCATGGTTCTGGTGGAAATTGCATGTCTATTAAAAGATTTCATAAAATAGTGTCTGATGAAAAAGTTTTGGGAAAATATTTTATAATTTCAATTACAACACTTGGTTCGCCTAATTCATTTTGTCCTTCAAATAGTGGTTTAGGAATTAAATTTCCAAGTTATACTATTGAAGATATGGTAAATTTTTAAATGAAAAGTTTAATATAAAACATCTTAAAGGATTATTCGGGAATTCTATGGGTGGATTTGAAGCTTTAACTTGGGGGATGTTTATATCCAAAAGATATGGATTTCATAATTTCTTCACTTAGTAGTTATAAATATGTAGGTCATAAATATGCAATAGCTAAAATTATAAATAATGTAATTGAAAATGATCCATATTATAATAATAGGAAAATATAAAATGCAATTAAAATCTATAGGTATAGCTAATCAAGTACTTTATCCATTTAATATTTCATTAAAAGAATATAGAAATTTAAGCAATGATGAAATTAATAATGATTTGAATGAAGTGATGTTTGATTTTGAAATTTATGATGGAAATGATATTATTTTAAGAAATAATGCTTTATTTTCTTATAATATTGAAAAAATTCTTGATAAAATAATTGCTAGAACATTAATAATAGCTATTAATCAAGACCAATATTTTCCTCCAGATTTAGATGCAGTCCCTTTCTTTAAAATGATTAAAAATTCTAAATTTGTCATTTATGATTCTAAATTTGGACATCATGGAGATTGTGAAATTTATAAGATTAAAAATAAAATAAAAATGTTTTTAAATCCATTGAATGATATGTCATCTTGATTTCATCTAATACTGCATTAATGTTTCCAAATGCTGATTTTATTTTTTTTATATTACCTATTTCTATTTTCATCTTTTTAACCTCTAAACTTTAGTTTTGTTATCAATCCAAAGCCCCATTACTACCATTACTATTGACATCACAATCCATAATATTATTAATAATGGTGTATTTATAAATTTAGTATTAGATGATGGATTTAAGATTAATGGTGCAATTATTATTACTCCCCACACCATCATGAATATGAATATTCCAGCATCCACTCGGGTTTGAAGTGAATACTGATTCATGTTTCTTTTCTTTACTTTTGGTTGCCTATATTAATAACCAAATTCTTGGATCATCCCTTCTCATATTATTAACCTACTTTTTGTTTCGGGCAATGTTTCTTTATCTTTAATGATAGTATTTTTAGGACTGTTTTGTTTTGACATTGTCCATTTCTTCATTTGGTGTGTCAGCATATCCTGATAGTCTTACAAGCCATCCTAAGCCTGTTCTATATGCCTTAGCTGAGGCTCTTGTAACTGCAAGACTTTTTATTTGGCTTTGAAACAATGATTCTTTTCCTTTCTCAATATTAGTAGCTATTGCACTAACTTTAGCCATTATATTTCCTTTAACTCCTACTAATTGAACTATAGCTTCATATCCAAAAGTTTTTTCATTTTTAAATTTTGTAACAATTTTATTAATTGACTCTCTTGAATGAGTATCTACAGATTTAGTAGCTTCATCGGAGTAAATTGGGGCATTTTTTAATATAGCTCTTGCTAGAGCCATTTTTTGTTTTTGACCATTTGATAATAAATTTCCATCTTCGCCCACATTAAATTTATATTGCTCTGGTTTTTCATTTATGAAATTAGTTAACTCAGCTAAGTCTAAAGCATGAATAATATCATTTTTTTCAAGAATCTCATTAAAACTCTTTTATCAATTAATCTTCCAAGAAAAACAAAGCTTCATTATTAGATTAAAAAAAAAGCAATTATAAAAAAGAAAGAAAAGCAATGAAAACCAAAGACGGATTCATAGACATGATACTAACAAATCAAAGAATAGCCTCCAGCAAAGCATCAAAAAATAACTTAAAAAACTAGGAAAAATGAATCTAAAAATAATAAACCACCACATTAAAAAAACGGAAAAGAAGAATGCCTTATAAGCAATTTACCGATGAACAAATTCACTACTAATGACATCAAAGGAATATACAAACATTATAAGTAATTGAATGGTTTCCTGTGAGATTACTGCCTACTAATGACATCAAAGGAATATACAAACTAAGATGGGAAGTTGAAGCACTATACGACCGTTTAAAAAGTTTACTATTAGTAGAAAATGTTAGATGACAGTCAAAAATAACAGTTGAACAAGATTTCTACTCCCAAATAGTAATTTATAACATAGTAATGGTCATGGCACAATGAAGGTGGATTAGAAAGACAAAAAAGAGGAATATTCAATGATAAAGAAAAAACGGGGAAATAAACATCATTGATGCCATAGGATTCTTTAAATCAAACATGATAAAATAATATTAGAACCAGACAAGAACAAAAGAAATAAAAGGTTTGACAAAATAATAGAACTAATCAGTGGACTATATAAGTCAACCCAGCACAACAATGCAAAAAGATAGATCACAACAATGGATTCCCAAAAAATTTAGAGCAAATCATGCTCTAAATTGTTAAAAAAATGGAAAAGAATAGATTAAACAATGATAATAAACCCAAAAAATATTTTTTAAGGTTAAATTACATGTAAACATGCATTTTAACTAATAAAAAACACTGTTTGGTATTGTAATTTTATTAATAATTATTAAAGAATATTTTAGGTGATTTTAAAGACTTTAAGAAATGACAAACCAAAATATTTATATATGAAGTAATTCATATTAAAATTTGTCAATATTATATTGATTTTG
>JAITXE010000069.1 GCA_031284925.1 Methanobrevibacter sp. | reverse complement strand
TTCGCTTCCTTTATTAATGAATCATTGATTTCTTGATTTGAAATTTTAATTTTAATTAATCTATCCTTAGGGGATAAGACTTCAAGAACTTGTGTATATAATCCTTTAATTATAATTATGACTCTTATAATTTTAACAGCCCCCCCTGTAGAACCAGCAGCAGGACCAATTATCATTAATACTATCAATGAAATCTTTACAAATGGTGCAAAATTAGCAATATCCTGACTAGACCCTAAAGAAGTACCCGTACCAGTTATAGCTGATACAACATCATAGACAATGTTCATAATGGACATGTTTGGTATGTTAGGCATGTTCGTTATAAAATATATAAGTATGGAAAAAATTATGATTAAAAACATCATCCCCCTAAATTGAATGTCACTTAAAAATGAGAAACCCTTTGATTTAACTATTTTATAAAGTGTTAAGAAACTTGTTCCTCCAATTATCATTATAAATATTGAGATTAAATTAAATAAATTGTTATGGTAATAGCCCATGCTCATGCTTGTTATAGGGGCACCACCCGTAGATAATTGTGTGAATGTTTGGCAAATTGAATCGAAAATTGGCATTCCAGCTATTATAAAAAGTAATATTCCCATAATTGTGAAAAATACATATACTTCAATTATTTTTTTTAAAGTACTGCCCATAGACGGGCTTATTTTTTCATTTCTTGCTTCTGATTTATAAAGTTCCAATGTACTTTTACCTGATCTTAACATTAACCCCATTAATAAAGTAACAATTCCCAAACCACCCATCCATTGTTCAAAACATCTCAAAAAGTTTAGAGAGTGAGGAAGAATTTCAACATTTGTAAATATTGTATGCCCACTTGTTGTCCAAGCAGACATACTTTCTAAGAATCCATCAACAAAGTTAAATCCACTAATAAAATTAAACCCATCGATAGACTTGATCCCTACTAATAAAACCATAGTCAAAGAACCAATAAAACTTGCCCACAGCCATATTGAAGAAGAAACTATCATTGCATGTTTCAAATTTATATTATCTGAGGAACCAAATTTTCTAAAAACAATTCCCATAACAATGGATAAAAATCCAGGAATAATATATGATAAAGAAGCAAAAGGTCCCTCACTATAGATTATAGATACTATTATTGGAATTAAATTAGAAATTCCTAGCCCTATCATCAATATTCCAATATAATAACATATTATTAACAAATCTTTTTTAGCAATATATCTCATATAATAGGAATATAATTTTTTAGTATATAAAAATTTTGATTATATTAAAAAATTCCCTGAAGAAATAATTTTTTCATAGTTTTGCTCCCATTTAATCCTATGGAGATCTAAATACACCGTAATTATTCTAAACAGTTTTTTAAATATCTCGGAAGTATCATAATGAAGCAATTCTCCATTTTATTATTGATAGCTGGTAAAAATCACGTATTTATCAAAATAACCCACCATATACTAATATGACTTAAATATGGAAGTTTTATTCTTTTCAGACGAACACTAAATTCATAATTTAGATATATTAATTAACATGATTTAAGCTTTTGTAATAATAATATAATACATAAATGAAAGTTTTGAGAGATCATATATGTATAAAAACTTTAAATTGCCGTGTAAAATGCAACATACTCATTACACAGAGTAAAAATAACTGAAAGAATACAAATAGTTGAAATTAGGATTTCCATTTTATGATTAGGTACCTGAATTCCCTGATTTAGAACATTACCATCTATTTTAAAAATGGTATTAATAAGAATCGTGATAGGTATTATAAGAATGAGCAATATTGGAATAAAATATCTTCCCCACATCCCACTTACAATAGGGAAGCCAATAGGATTCCAAACAAGATATAATGCTAAAAAAAGTAATATTATAACAGCCAAAGCAACAAATATGAAAATTAATATAATAATGATATCTTTTTTAGAATGAATCTTGCACTTAATTAAAGAAGCCGCTAAAATAATACTGAATAAAGCTAACACAACAGAAAAACAAGACGCATGAACAGTTGAACAGGGCACTCCAACAATCTGATCAAGGTACTTATCACCATATGAATATAAAGTAAATACTACAATTGAGGGTATCTTAAGAATATTATGAGTCAAATATGAAATTTGTAGTTTATAGCTCTCAAACATGACAGAACCCATATATTTTTTAATGTAAAAGAAACGATACCCGTCCAATTGCCCAGGATTTAATTTTGACCACAAATTGTACAATTCTGCCCCTATGAAAAGGGATAATATCTTTAGAATATTTGATGTTAGATTCTTTATACCCACAAAAGATGTAAAAAGAATTAATATAATAAGTGGTGCATAACCCTGTTTGCAAATTGGAATCAATAGGGTAGTAATTAACAAAAGAGAAATTTCAACTTTTGATAAATCAATTTTTAAGAATATATTTTTTATAATAAGGGATAGAAAAATAAAAATTAATGCAAATGTCATCATATCAGCTGATACTTGCGATGCTGTTGATACCAAAGCAGGTAAAGATGCAATAACAAAAAAAAGTGGCTGGAATTGGGTTTTTTTCAATATTTCCAAACCAATTGAGATAAATATTATAAAAAATAATAAAGAAAATAATCGGGCGAAGTAAACACTATATGCAATACTATTATGAAAGTATTTTCCAATGAAAAATCCTGTTGAAGCAGGGATGTAGTTCAGTGGCGAATAAGATGCTGTGTTTGAAAACATTCTTTCCTTAATATTAGAACTTGGTTGAGAATTGAGAATATTCCAATCATATTCTATCTTTAACCTACCAAGTGTACGATCCCCCAATTTATCTCCCACTTTATCTATATCGGAAATCTGTTTAACTCCTTCACCAATGTTCTCTGGAATTTCTCCCCCATAAGTTCCATCATCCAGTTTTTTGGAAACGAAAATCCCTTCAGAAATTTGATAAGTACGATAAATATGCATATCTTCATCGTAACCACCAAATAATGGATTCAGAATAATAAACAACAAACCTAAAATCAAAAAAGCAACAATGAATACTTTAGTCAAAAAAGACAATTGATGCTTGGCAAAGAAATATTTTGCAGAATTATTCATTTAGACACCCTAATTTTTAATATTGAACAGTATGAGTTATTTCGCATGAAGTTGAGGTGTTGGGGTTTTTTGCCAGAAAATATCCTATACAGAACCCATATAGGGGCTTGATGTGAAACAACTAAAATATTTTCATGGGGATGAATGGTAGAAAAATCTTCAACTGCAGATTTCATCCTTTTGGCAATATTGACATAGCTTTCACCATAGCTTGGTTTAAATATATTACGCATTAACCAAAGATTACGAATTTTTAAAAATGAACCTTCCCCTTTACCTACTTTTTTCCCCTTAAATTTATGTCCTGCCTCAATTAGTCGATTATCTATAGTAATTGGAAGATTTAATAATTTAGCAACTGGTGTAGCTGTTTCAATTGCTCTTTCCAAAGGGGAAGAATAAATTACGGAAATATTTTTGGTTTCTTTATTTGTAATAATTTGTTTTGCAACTATTTCGGTATGATTTTTGCCTGTTTTTGAAAGGTGAAATCCAGGCAAACGCTCATAAATAACACCTTCAGGATTTTCCACTTCTCCATGTCGCATAAGAAATATTTTTGTCATATTGAACTCCCTTATTAAATTGGTATCAAGTAGGGATTAGTTAAGTTTTGTAACTGTGGGATATGGATAAAAGTTAGCACCATCAATAAAATAATAAAAAATACAATATAACTAACCAAACCTTTTTCTTTAAAAAGTTTTTCTGGGTTTTGGGTTGAAGAATCCTCTTTGTATGAAATATAAAAATATAAACAGAATAAACCAGAAAAAAATGGCATGGCAAATATATATTCAATATGATATTTTATCAGGAAAACACCACATAAAAAGACTGAAAACATTGCATAAAACATAGCCAAAATCAGCAATTTTTTCTCAGTATAATAAGCAAAAGATTTCCGATATCGAGAAGCTATTTTTTCATCACCAATTGCCCTAAATTCAGAAAACCTTTTTATATCCATTAAAAATGCTCCAGCCATCCAATAACCTAAAATAATAGTTGATGGTGGTAAATAAATTGAATTAACAGCAAACCAACCTATAATTAACCGAATAGCATTATTCAACGACTCGGAAATAACATCAAGATAAGGAATATCTTTACTTCGGATTGGAGGTAGATTATAGAGTATACCCATTACCCATAAAAGAGCCATAGACAAGAAAACTAGGTAAGAAGCAAACCAAGCTAAAATAAGTCCAATCAAACTAAGTATTATATACTCAATAATAATAATTTTTGAGCTAAGATTTCCTACAACAACTGGGCGATTCTTCTTTGTTGGATGAAACTTATCAAATTCGGCATCAAGCCATTCATTAATAACATAATTTGCCGATGCAATGAAACTAGTTGCAATTAAACACGCCCCAATTGACAGCAAAACATTCATTTCTAAATGAGCTGAAGTCAACAAAAGTGCCAAAAGACAACCTGGCAAAATAAATAATTGCTTAATCCAGTGGTCTGGACGGCAAATTTTGATATATTTCTTCATGAATGTACCATTTTATAAAATTATCACAACATACAACACTATCATTTAGATTCTACTAAACATGATATTAATAATTACATAATTAATAGATTATAATTTATAATATAAATGTTTATATTTATTACAAAAATATAAAATATTTATATTATTCAAAACAAATTATAATTAATGTATTTAATTTTCATAAAATAATACATTTTGTTCAAGTATAAAAAAAATAATCTTTTGGTGAAACAATTAAAAAGGCGATTGTTTTTGATGTGGCTGGGACTTTACTTAAAAGGTGTCGGGTTGTAAAAAATCTCAAAATTGGTAAAGCTGAAAATGAACTAAGTACTTTAGAGGATATAAATAATTTACCAGATACTGCTCTTGTTGTCTTACAAACTGATACAGAAACATGTCTAATGAATGTTGATGAAAATATGAGATTTTATGATTTTCTAAAAAAGTATAATATTAACATAGATATTAGTTATTCTATATCAAAAATAGATAAAACAGATATTTTAAATGGGTTAAAAGATAATGATATATTAGTAAAAGAGTTTCAAGATGTTGCACGAGAATTAAATAATAAAAATAATAAAACTATGGAAATTTGTAGTGGGTCAGCATTCGTATTTGATAAGCTAGAAAATAAAATTACTCACATAATTGCCGCAGGTGGTAAAATATTTTCAAATGTTTATAAAGTAGTGGAAACATTAAAATCCCGTGATATTCCCTTATTTATAGCTTCAGGTGATAGGTCACAGTCATTATATGAAATTGGAAAAATGTTAAACCTTCCAAAAGAAAATATTTATCTAACAGCAAACACAGAAAGAAAACAGGAAATAGTTAAAGAATTAAAAGAAAAATATAAGGTTATGATGGTAGGTAATGGCCCTAATGATGTATTAGCATTTAAAGAATCCGATGTAAGTGTTTTAACCTTACAACAAAATGAATATATTTCTGATGAATTAAAATCTAAGGCAAACTATATAATAAATGATATAATTGAAGTTTTAGATATTGAATTTTAAATTAAGAAAAGGGGAAAAAATGAAAATAAAAATGTCACACGGAGCAGGTGGAGAGGTTATGGGAAAGTTAATCTCTGAGATCATACTTAAAAATATTAGTAAAAAAAGTGTTAATGGAGGGATTGGTTTAGATGCCTTAGATGATGGTGGAACAATCCCATTAGATAACTATGAAATTGTTCTTACAACAGATGGACACACAATAAACCCATTATTTTTCCCTGGTGGTGATATTGGAAGAATATCCGTTGCTGGTACAGTAAATGATGTTGCTGTTATGGGAGCAAAACCAATAGCTATTACAAATGCAATGATTATTAGAGAGGGTTTTAATAGTGATGATCTAGAGAAGATTATTAAATCAATGGATGAAACATGCAAAGAAGTTGATGTTGCTTTAATAGCAGGAGATACAAAAGTTATGGAACAAGATAAACTAGATGGATTAGTAATGGCAACAACTGGTCTTGGAATAGTTGAAAAAGGAAAAGCTATTAAAGACTCTTCACTTGAAATTGGAGATAAAATTATTATTAGTGGGAGTGTAGGAGATCATGGAATGTCACTCATGGCATTTAGGGAAGGTTTTGAATTTGAAACAGATTTAATATCAGATGTTGCTCCTATTTGGGGAATCGTTGAGAAAGCTCTTAAAGCAGGTACAATAACAGCTATGAAAGACCCTACAAGAGGAGGATTATCCAATGCAATTAATGAAATGGCTAAAAAATCAGGATGTGGTGTTATGTTACAGGATGATTTAATTCCAGTTAAAAAAGAAGTAAAAGCAGTTTCTGATATGTTAGGAGTTGATCCTTATGAAGTGGCTAATGAAGGAAAAGTTTTAATGGGAGTTACAAGTGAATCAGCAGAACAAGTTCTTAAAGGTATTAGAAAAAACAAGTATGGTCGTGATGCTGAAATAATTGGAGAAGTCATTGAAGGTAAGAGAGTTTTAGTTGAAACCCCAGTTGGAGGAACACGAATTTTAGAAGCCCCAATAGAAGATCCAGTTCCAAGAGTTTGTTAATTCTAACAATGTCTATTTAAATTTCATCATCCTAAAAATGGAATCACGATAAATGGAATAGCTGCAGCAAGAGCAAAAAGCCCAACTCCAAGCATCATCAGATATTTCTGTTTATCAAATGCCCCATTTATAATGCATAAAATAGCTAAAAATCCTAAAATACCTGGAAGTATATGAGAAAAAACAATTATTATATTGATATCCATTCCTAAAAACATGTTATGACCTTTATTCTTTATTGTTTTCATTATAAATTTAGTAATTTAAATTAAAGCTAAAAATAATAATGCTACAATATAATTCTCACCAAACTTTTTCCATATAAAAATAGGAATTTAATAAATAAAATACCATATATTTTAATTCAAATTTTATACTTTATAATATATATACTATTAAAGAATTTTATTAAATATATTTTTGCTCTTTTCTTATATCTACTTTTTTTCCTTCCGCCATTGGGGTAATTTTAAATTGGGAATCATTAAATTTTAAGCCAAATTCTTTCCCATTCATTAAAAGATGTTGAAAAATAGCTAAGGATGATACTTCTGAATGAGGCTGATTTGTAATAGCTATATTCATATCTGATTTTTTATAGATTTTTGTTGGGACTCTTGATCCTCCAACAATGATTAATTTATCTTTAGAAGATTCTCTTAGGTCTCCAATTATTTCTTGAACTTGAAGTCCGTACATTGTAAGATGTATGACTTCTCCCCCATTTTTTTGCCATTGCTCTATGATATTAATATAATTTTTACTATAAATAACCTCAAAAGATCCACCCCATCTTTTAACAAGACTTTGAACATTTTCTACTAATTTTACATCTTCATCCCCAGTTAAATAAATTTTTGAAGCTCCAAAAGCTCTAGCTGTTAAACATACATGGGTAGTTATCCGTGTGTCCCTTTTTCTTCTATGGTTAAGTCTTAATACTGCAATGTCCATAAAATCCCTATTTTTATTAATATATATTTAAAAAATAATTTAATAAATAAAATATTATTTCTTTAAAAGTTTAATTTAATTTAATAAAAAATATCTAAAAATTAATGTAAGATGAAAACTATTAAAATAAATAAAGCAGAAAACAGTCTTCCTATTTCATTAGAAGCACCTAAAACATCCCCTGTGGCTACATGAAAATTTCTTCTACTAATCATTGAAACAATAGCCCCAGATAAAATTCCCCCCATTATACCAAAAATTCCAATATAATTAAGTAATAAGAAAGAAACAAATAAGGATAATGCAATAGTTATTATATATTTTTTAGTAGTTAAATATTCAATAAAATATTTCCCAATTCCATCAGAGCATGGTTTCGAGGAAATACTCACAGTTAATAATGAAATTTTAGATGAGATTTCTAATATTATAATAGCTAAAAATAGATTATATCCAATAATAGAATCTAAACTAGCAACTGTGATTATTGCAACAATAAAAAATAATCCTATTGCACCAGTCCCAATCATAGAATCTCGCATAATAGCTATTTTCTTTTCAGCAGATCCATGAACCATTATTCCATCCCCAACATCTAATAGTCCATCTAAATGATTAAAACCATTTATATACAGGAAAAATCCGTATATAATAGCTGCAATGAGAAAACTTGGAAGATATAGTATTTCTGCAAGAAAATATGAAATAAAAAATCCTAAAATCCCCATAATTCCACTAATAAACGGCCATAACCATGCAACTTTAGCCATACTATTAATATTACCATGTGTTCTAAATGGTATAATAGTTGAAAAGCTTATAAGTCCAAAAACACCCCCTAAAAAAGAGGATTGCTCTTGAAAATAATCATCTCTATTTTCGTCTTTCATTTAAACACTTTTTTAAAAAATAATGCATTGTAAATTACTGTGTGATTTTTCTATTTTGAAATTTATTAAATTACTAAGTAGAGGTTTATATAACCTAATGTTTTTAATTAATAAAATGATTTTTTGAATCTTCATATAAACTTTTAAATTAAAAATAAAATTGTGAAAATAATTTAAATCAATACGAGTAAAAAATCAGCTAAATATTAAATAAATAACCTTTCCTATGATTGTTCCAGAACAACAATCATGAAAAATTAAATTAATTATATTCTTGTTTTTTTATAATTTCATGATTTTTTTTTCTTTTGGAAGATTGGTTTAGCTATTTTTTCAATTGGTTCTTTCATTTTTTTCGCGAATGTGTATTATTGTTTCATTTCTACCTTTTTCTTCAG
>JAITXE010000067.1 GCA_031284925.1 Methanobrevibacter sp. | reverse complement strand
ACTTATTTATTTCAAATAATTTAACATTCAAATTTAGGTAGTGTAAATTTAGTAGGTTTTTTGGATTTGAAAAATCATGAAATAATTACAATAAGAACCATATATGCATGAGCGACATCCTTTATCTCCTAAAAAATATATAATAGGATTTACCTCCATGATTCTTCATGATGAACATTTTGACCATTATTATCTAAATCAATGCTTGCATGGTAAATCCAATCTACATATCATGAGGATTCCCTTACAGTATGCCAACTATCTGATAATAATGTTATTGTATTATTTTTTGCAGGATTAAAAACAATTAATGGTGTCCAACCTTACTCTATCATAATAATGTCCTTTTGTACTATTTTTAATGAAATTTTAATAAAATTAAGGGAAACCTGTATATAGGAATTAGTTACATTGGAAGTGAAAATATGAGTGAATTACCATTGCACCAGTTGCAAGAATATTAAAAAATTCTAACGCACAAAGAATCAGTGATAATGCAAAAATTGCATTAGCAGAAGCATTAGAATCATATGGTAAGGAATTAGCTAAAAAAGCTGTTTCCTTTGCTAAACATGCAGGTAGGAAGACTGTAAAAGCTGAAGATATTAAATTAGCTACTAAATAAGTTTTCCCTTATTTTATTGGTCTTATTGACCAAATACATTTTTCTTATTCTTGATAATTTGTCAAATATTTAAGTTCTTTTTTCTTTAATTTTTCTGGTTTTTTATTATTTTCATTATCTTTATATGATGTTTTGCATTATACATGAGAATGCTAAAGTAGGAGATAATTTCTTTTATATGGATGGTGTGGTGGAGGAAATAAATTTGAATGTGAGATGATAACATTCCTTAGGAAAATCTCTTTATACTTAAAACATGTAAATCAAGTGGATTATTTTATACTGAGGCAGATACTTACACAGATCCAATTAATCCTTCAGATGATATAGTCCCTGAAGCATATAGAAAATATACTATAAATGCGATTAAAGTTGGCGATTATGATTATTATCATACAGTATTAAAATATACAACCCATATACATGTAGAACCTAATGATAAGGCCCCAGTACATAAGTATTAAATGATAAATCACAATATGATGTAGATTATAAATTAGTATTTAAAGATGAGAAGCAACAGGTAAATCAAAAATATTTAAGTTATCCCCGTATATAATCGACATATTATGGGATCTTGATGATGGCTTTTTCCAAAAAGATGATACATATTATGTTAAACTTCAAAGCTCATTCTGGGGATATAAAACTAATATTGGTTATACAAATTGGATAGAATTTAATCATACAACAGATAATATTATAGATTTAACTTCCGATACATGGCATGGCTAAAAAAAACTTCTGTTGATTGGATTTATTATGCTTCAGAAGAAATAAAAGATAACTATGGAGATCAATCACATAGTATAAAATATGGTTAGAAAAATCCTCACACCATTTATTTTTTTAATTTTTTATTTTTGAATTATCAATTTTTTTCTTGATAATTCACAAATAATGGCAATGATCGTTTAGTGAACCACAAGAAATATAATTTAAGTGATTTTATGATGCAAATTAAAAACAATGAATGTATAGTTAAAGAGAAAAAAACAGGTAGACTTAAATCTAAATCTACTAGAGCCTCAAGATTTTTGGATAGACATGATGAACGTGTATTAGGCTGGAAAGCTAAGTAGTAAACTATAAGTGGTTATTATGAGGTTTTTTAAATTCTTTGGTTTAATAATTATTGTTCTTATAATTTCTACTACTTTTATTGGAAGTTGTATTTCAGCTGTTAAAAATGAAGATTTAGGAAATAATGAATCAGGTAATAATTCAACTGATAATATTCCTATATTAAATAACACAATTAATTCAATAAATAATAATACACCTCCTACTGGGCCAGTATCTCTACCTGTTTATAATATATGTAATGGTATGGGTTCTTTAAATATTAAACATCAATTTATGGCTCGTCCTGTTTGGGGTGAATGTGGTGTTTGGAAACCTTTTATGAACTGATTTAATGGTAAAAACAAATATAAATGGACTAATCTTTATCTTTTCTGGTATTATATCAGTTATGATTGTGATAGCATTGTCGAGTCAGTAGTTTTTACTGTGTTTATGTTAGGTTGGTTCTTTACCTGTATAGTTTGGGTTATTTATACAATAGCTATGGTATGAAAGTTACTTTACATGTTGAGGATTTAATTAGTGAGCTTAAAAATAAAAAAGATAATAGTAAACAGAATATATTCGGTTATGTTAGGGATGTTGTATCTATTGTGGCCTGTGTTGGTAAGTTATTGGTTAAAGTTTGATCTGGTTCAATTCCAGAAGCGTTCCCTAAAATTTTAAGGAGTATGTGATAATGTGAATATAACTTTTTTCTCATGTTTAGAAAATAAAAATAGCTATTCTCTAAAATGTTCATCTAAATAACTTTCTAAAAGCTCAAATGATTTATCTATAGCTTCAGTTATGATGTTAGATTTATACTCTGAAAGTTCATCGATATCAAGAGATACATCATAGCTTATATCAAGAGTTTCCTGAAATGAAATTTCCAAATCTATATCAATATCATTAATTTCTTTGGGTGAAATTTTAGAACTGACAAATTTGAAAATTTCATCATATAAGAAATTTCCAATTTCTTCTAATGCATCATCATCTAATTTTTTTAGTTTTTTCATCTAATAACTTATCCTATTTGTTCATATTAATGGTTTTTAATGCTTCTTAATTTACTTTACGTTTTAATACCAGTTAAATAAATATAATTCTTAATCATTATTTGTTCTTCTTAAATAAGAGTTTAAAGATCTTTTATTAATATATTTACTAACTCATCCGCATTTTTAACTTCACTATTTTTCCAAACATTGTTCTGTAATTGTTTCTTAAATTCGGTGGCATCAAAATTTTTCTTTTTATTAATTATTAATTAACTTCTGTGGTGTTTTTAACATGCAATAACATCACAAAAAAATTCAGTACCATGGGACTTGGCTAATTTTATTTATAATTTAGCTTTTTAAACACTCTAACTTTAATTAGATTTTCATGAAAATGGGTACTGTAAATTACATGGTTGATTTTTCATCTAAAAAAACTAATCAGATGGGGTTATATGGTCTGAAATTTTTTTAGCTTAAAATCAAAATTTAGATTCTTGAAAAACATGCTAAATTTACAGTGCCAACAAAATTAAAAATTTAAAATCATTTCGGCTAAATATTAAATAAATAATCTCTCTAGACAATATCCGAAAACCTATATTTAGTATTACTTATTTATATATTTTTGGTAGAAGATGAATCAAAAAATTAACTAATACTCATCAATATTAAACTTAACAATGAAAAAGAAGCTGTAAAAATTAGTGGGGTTTTCCAAATTGAGAATTTACAAAATCATCCTAAAAAATATTTAAATGCATATTAAATAATGTCTTTAATGGATAAATGGATTTTTAAAAATGCAAAAACCCCATCACTTTTTATGGTGTCTAAAAAATGAATTAATTATCTTTAAGTATTGCTTTTTGAAATCTAAAAATGGTTTTCGGATAATGTCTCTAATAATTTTTCCCAAATCCCATAATTATGAAAAGTTAAGTTGATTGGTTTTTATAATTTCATGATTTTTTTTTCTTTTGGAAGATTGGTTTAGCTATTTTTTCAATTGGTTCTTTCATTTTTTTCGCGAATGTGTATTATTGTTTCATTTCTACCTTTTTCTTCAG
>JAITXE010000050.1 GCA_031284925.1 Methanobrevibacter sp. | reverse complement strand
CAAACAAAATTTAAAATTAAGCAAATTTCATGGATATACAAAAAGATCAATATATAAAAATGCATATCTGAATGTACTTTTATTAGGAATAATAATCATCAGAGGGTATAGAAGAAATTCGTGCGATTAAAACGATTTTTGAATCGCCCTAAATCAGACACCTTGATTAAATAAATAAAAATTTAAGAAATTGGAATTATTCATGTTAAATATAAGAGTAAAAAAGCTTTATTTAATTAGATAAGATTAACCTTAATTTAACTAAACTCCAAAGATTTTAATGTATTGAATATAAATTTAAGTATGTTATAAATATCTTAAGAAAAATAAAAACTCATTAAAAAAGCTAAATATCATTAGATTTAACTATATGATTTAAAAAGTATTAATATAAGATTATTTTAATTAATATTAAAATAAAAAGGATTAAAGAAAAAGAAAAGATAATTAAATTAATCAATAAAAACAAGTTTAATAATCACTATAAATTTAGATAGCTTATTTTTGATATTCAGACATATATCTTGTAAATTTCTAAAATTTAGCACCTAATTTTTCATTAAGAAACCTAATCTAATGAAGGATGCCATTGTATTTTTAGAAAAATTTTCCAATTGATTAACTTGATGTAAATTATTAAAAATTTCACTATTAATTACATGGTCCATCGATATCATCATATGTTAAATGTGTGGGCGAATTTTTTAAACCTTTTATCTAAATGTTTAATTATTTTACTAAAATCCATTGCAATTATCCATTTTTCAAGAATTTCAATAGTATTTTAAATGTTTTAATTTATAAATGTTAATCACATACTCAATTTTGAAAATAAAAACTCCCCATCAACTTTTAGAAGATGAATTTAATACATAAATTTAAATAGTAGAATAGTTAATATATTAGATTTTAATAAGATTTTTATTATTGTGGATAATTTTATTAGGAATGATTTTCATTTAATATATATTATATTATATTTTACTAAAATCTAAAAATTAGTTATATATAAATTAAAATGATTAAATTAATTATCTTTTTAAAAAAATAAAGCATTTTTTTTAATAGTTTATAGGTGATCTTATATATGCATATTAAAAAAACCAAAAGTTTATGTCCCGAATGCCTTAAGCCTTTAGAAGCTGAAGTTTATGAGAAAGATGGGCATGTTAAAATAAGAAAAGAATGTCCTGAACATGGGATATTTGATAATACTTATTGGTCATCTGCAGATCTTTATAAAAGAGTCAATGAATTTACTCCTACTCTTAAGCAAATTGAAAATTCTAATGCAAGTACTAATAATGGTTGTCCTTCTGATTGTGGATTATGTAGTGATCATGAAACCAGCACAATTCTTGGCTTAATAGATGTTACAAATAGATGTAATCTTAGATGCCCAGTTTGTTTTGCAAATGCTGCTGTTTCTAAGAAAGTATATGAACCAAGTTATGAAGAAATTAGGAAAATGCTTAGAAATTTAAGGGATTTAAAGCCATCTCCAACTCCAGCTATTCAATATGCTGGTGGAGAACCAACAGTTCGTAAAGACATAGTTGACTTGATTAAATTAGCTATTGAAGAAGGATTTACACATACTCAAATAGCTACTAATGGAATAAAATTAAGTCAAAGTCTTGAATTAACTCAAGAATTATCTGATGCTGGATTAAACACTGTTTATCTGCAATTTGATGGTGTAACTGAAGAACCTTATATTCACAACAGAAATAAAAATGTACTTCAATATAAGCTTAAAGCTATTGAAAACTGTAGGAAAGCAGATTTAGGAATTGTTTTAGTTCCAACCATTGTTAAAGGAATTAATAATGATCAAATTGGGGATATTATAAGGTTCGCAATTAAAAATATGGATATTGTCCATGGTGTTAACTTCCAACCTGTTTCATTTTCAGGTAGAACACCAGCAGAAAAAGTAGAAGAGCAAAGAATTACAATACCTGATTTTGTTGAATTAGTATCAGAGCAAACAAATAATGCAATTGTTACAGATGATTTTTATCCCCCATCATCAGTTGAAGCAATTTCTAATTTTATTGGTGCATATGAAGGAGGAACTCCATCAGTTAACCTAAATTGTCATCAACATTGCGGAATTGCAACATATGTTTTTATTGAAAATGATAAAATAATTCCAGTAACACGATTTATTCATGTTGATGAATTTTTTGAATTTTTAGATAAAAATACAGAAAAATTAAAAGATGGTGGAATTGCAATTAAGTCAAGAGTATTGGCAAATTCTATTAAGGAACTTCCTAAGCTTTTTGATAAAGAAAATTCACCAGATATTATTGATGTTAAATCAATTCTAGGAAATTTATTTACTAAACGATCTTATGATGCATTAGGAAAGTTTCATAAAAATTCACTTTTAATATCATGTATGCACTTTATGGATCCATTTAATTTTGATGAAGACCGTGTTAAAAAATGTGTTATTCATTATGCAGTTCCTGATGGTCGAATTATTCCGTTTTGTACTATGAACTCAATATACAGACAAGAGATTGAAGATAACTTTTCTGTTCCTATTGAAAAATTTAAAAGTGAAACGGATTGAACTTATAAATAGCTATTTAATTAATTTTTATTATTTACTAACAAAACTAGTTTATTTATCCTGATTATTTACTCACAAATTTATAACTATTCATCATTTAATATTTCTGTAATATAGTGTTGAATTTCTAAAAATTCTTTACTTTCCCTATTTCTTTGTTTGGGTAGTTTATTATGGTAAACTTCCTTTATATGTCCTGGATTTCTTCCCATTAAAACAATGTGTTCTGATAAGAAAACTGCTTCATCAACATCATGAGTAACAAAAATTATTGTTTTCTCTGTTTTCTCCCAAATCCTAACCAATTCTTCCTGTAATTTATGTCTATTTTGTACATCTAAAGCTGAAAAAGGTTCATCCATGAGTAAAATCTTAGGTTTATTTACAAGCGATCGTACAATAGCTACTCTCTGTTTCATTCCACCAGAAAGTTCATGAGGATAAAGATCTTTGCTATCTTCTAAACCAACAGATTTTAAATATGTATCAGCTCTTCTAAGATTATGTTCTTTATTAGAATTTTTACCTATCTCTAATCCAAAAGTTACATTCTTTAAAACAGTTAGCCATGGAAATAAGGAATATTGCTGAAAAACAAAACCTCTTTCTTTAGATGGGTTATCAATCTTCTTTCCATTTTCTAATATTTCTCCACTTTCCTCTTTTTCAAGCCCACCAATTAGTCTAAGTAATGTTGTTTTTCCACAACCAGAAGGACCGAGTAAACAAACAAAATCTTTATTTTCAATCCTTAAATTAATATCTCGCAATGCTAAAACTGTTTTTTCATGAGTTTTAAATTTTTTATTTAAATTTTTTATTTCAATTGTCAAATTAATCCCATCTTTATTTATTATTTAAATATTCATTAGATTGAATTTTTATATATAAATTAATATTTTAAATTTCTTTTATATAATTAATAGTTTAAAACCAATTTTTAAACAATGAATGATTTTTATAAATGTATCTTATTTTATAAAATAATAAAAATATAGCAATATTTTTAAAAAAAATTAATTTTAGTAAAATTCAAAATATGCATGAATTGCAAAAAGATAGGTTTTAAACTATAGTTAATGGGATATTATTTTAGTAATCATTTAAATGTCTAATTTAATTTAATAATTTTTTTCTTTGGTAAACTTCTCATAAGCCCAAAATGGTTGCATCAACCTTTTTATCTCTTCTTCTATTAATTTTTCATCAAAGTTTATATACTCTGTTTTAACATATTCATTTTTAAATTCTTCCTTTTTAATATTTTTATTCTTTGATCCACATGCTGTATAGGTTAAAACTCCTTCAACAAATTGGAATTCATTATTCCCACACCCATATCACATATTTTTAGTCATCCATTCTTCTCCATTATATTATCTTTTAAGATGATTTTATAACTTTTCAATTGGGTAAACTCCTTAAATTTCCAGATATTTACCAAAACACTGAATCTTGAACTTTTTTAAATATTAAATCAAAGAGCAAACCAATGACTCCTATTGAAATCATACCCACAACCACAGCACCAGTATCAAATAATTGGGATGAATTCATTATTAAATATCCTAATCCATTATTAGATGCTACCATTTCAGCTGTAACTGTACACATTAATGCTATTCCTATTCCAACCTTTAAACCAGAGAGTATGGCCGGTATAGATGCATGAAAGATTATTTTCCGTATTATTTGTAGACTGTTTGCACCTAAAGTTTTCCCAGCTTCTATTAATACATTATCAACTCTTTTAACACCATCAATTGTATAGATAAGAATTGGAAAGAAACATCCCATGAAAATAATAAATACTCCTGGAATTAGACCAATTCCAAACCATAAAATAGAAAATGGAATCCATGCAACTGGAGGTATAGGTCTTAAAATACCAACAATAATTTTACTCATTGCATCTAATTTATCAGAGAATCCTAATAAAATTCCAAGAGGAATACCTATTATTGATGCTAAAACCAATCCAGATAAAACTTTAGTCAAAGTACTTACTATATGAGTAAATAATTTTCCTGTAGTTATTAATTGATAAAGAGAAGTTATAACTAGTATTGGGGTTGGAATAACATAATCTGGAACTATTTTTATTGGAACTGTAAATATATACCAGAGGATAACAACAACTATGGGCAATATTAATGGAAGTACTTTTTTATTCAATATAATCACTCAAAATTTTTATAATTAAAATATACTTTGTAAGTTTAAATGAATTTTTCTTCAAATTATAATTTATCATAACAATAGTTATATTTTATAATAAATTACTTTTTTATAGTATATAAATCTATATTTATTAGGGTTTGATAAAATTCAAATAATTTTCTTATAAAACTATAAAATTACTTTTTTATATATGAATATTATATTTAACAAATATCTGATAATACTTTTGTTTATAAAAATTAATCCTTAGAAAATAATCAATTAGAAAAATGAATTTTTTAATCATTTGTTAAACATGTTTATAGCTTGATATTGCCTAAATAACTAATTGAAGGTTAAAAAATGAATATACTTATTAATGGAAAATATGTGAGAAAAGATGAAGTAATAGATGTTATAAATCCATATACTCATAAAATTATTGGAAATGTTCCAGTATGTGATAAAATAGATGTTAAAGAAGCTATTAAAGCTGGAAAAAATTCTCAAAGAATATTAAATAAATGGTCTGCTTATAAAGTATCAAATGCAATATATTCTTCTTATGAAGATTTGCGAAATGAAAAAAAGAAAATAGCTAAAACAATTACTCAGGAAACTGGTAAGCCAATTAAAGATTCTCTCTTTGAAATGGAAAGATCCATTGAAACATTGAAGTTATCCGCTGAAGAAGGAAAAAGAATTTATGGGGAGTCTATTCCATTAGATGCTGGTTTAGGGGGAAAAGGATTTTATGCATTTACTGAAAAAGTACCTTTAGGTCTTGTAGTAGCTATTACTCCATTTAATTATCCTGTTAATTTAGCTATTCATAAAGTAGCTCCTGCAATAGTTGCAAAAAATTCTACAATCTTAAAACCCTCTACTAAAGCACCACTTTCAGCTCTTAGATTATGTGAAATAATTGATAATTATTTTCCACCAGGTATTATTAATAGTGTTACAGGATATGGCAGGGAAATTGGAAATGAATTAGCAGTTAATCAAGATGTTAACAAGATTTCATTCACTGGAAGTGTTCCTGTAGGTATTATGATAAAAAATAGGGCCGGAATGAAAAGAGTCAGTCTAGAGCTCGGAGGTAATGATCCCTTAATTGTGCTTAAAGATGCTGTGATTGATAAAGCTGTTAAAGGTGCTGTTGCTGGTTCATATCTTTATTCTGGGCAAGTATGTATGGGAGTTAAAAGGATTATTATTGATGATGAAATATGTGATGAATTCTTAGATTTATTTATTAAAGAAACTAAAAAACTGAAAATAGGAGATCCAATGAATATGAAAACAGATATTGGACCTTTAATCGATGAAAAAGCAGCAGAAATAGTTGAAAAATCTGTGCAGAATGCAATTGAAAATAGTGCAAAATTAATTCATGGTGGTAAAAGAAAAGGTAACTTTTTTAAGCCCACAATTTTAGATGATGTAAAAGAAGATATGGATGTGATTGTTAATGAAATATTTGGACCAGTTTCTCCAATTATAAGAGTTAATGGGGTTGATGAAGCTATTAAAGTAGCCAATAATACAAAATTTGGTCTTCAAAGTGGTGTTTTCACAGAAAATATTCATGATGCTTTAAAATGTGCTAATGAAATTGAATCAGGGACAGTTTTTATAAATAAACAATCAACATTTAGAACAGATAACATGCCTTTTGGAGGATTTAAATTAAGTGGTATTGGGAAAGAAGGAGTTAAATACGCGGTTGAAGATATGTGTAAAACAAAGTTAATAGCTATTAATTTAAGATAATTTGATACAATTCAAATAATAATTATTTAACTTATTAAGAAAATGATAAATAATAGATTATTATTTAATTTATAAGTAAATTATAATTAAATTTTAATAAAAAATAATTATTATTAAAATATAAACTCTCAGGGTGTTAAAATGAAAGCCATAGCTATTGGATCAGATATATCTTCAAATGATATATCCGTGTCTAAATCATTAATTGAAAATGTTCAAAATAATCTTTATAAGATTAAGGATTTAGGAGCAGAGAAAGTTTCACTTACAAATGTAACTGGTGATGATATTGTTATATCTGCTTTTGTTAAAGATGAATTAGTTGAAAAAATTAATAATGGAATTGTAAATGTTTTAGAAGAATGTGCTGAAGATATTGGGGACTTAAAAGGCATTTCTAAAAATAAAGAAAATGCTGGTGAAGGTATTTCTTATGCTGAAGCAAAAATACATCAAGATAGATTTCCTGATGCATTAATTTTAGCTTTTGATACATATTACGGTGAAAGCTTTGTTAGTGATGTTGCAAACTCTGCAATTGAAGCAGCTTATCGGATGAAAGGTCTAACAGATATTTCAAAAAAGATAGAAAATGAGACTAGAGAAATTCCTGGAGTAGGATTTGTTTCTAATGAAACCGATGATCCCGTAGTTTTAGCCACTATAGAAAACATGAGATCAGTGGGAATAATAGCTGGGGCTATGGTTGGTGCAGCATTAGGAAATCAGAATGTTTATTTAGTTGAAAGAGGAACACCATCCAATATCATGCCTGGTAGCGTAATTTTATCAGTTTCAGCATTTTTAAATGGTAATATCATGGATTTAGCTATTCCTTTCCAACAACGAACCAGAATATTAAGATAGTTGATTAATTTTAAAATTTCTTTTAATTAACAAGGGGTCTGATATATATTAAAAAATGGTCAAATTTAAAATTATATAATTTAATTGTTTTTTCCAAGGAGTTCTTTAACAATGTAAATATCATCTTTATCTAATGTTTTTGTAAGTAAAATAACTGTGATGTAAATAACTAGTCCCACTGGTATAGCTAACCACATAGAAATCTTAGTTAAATATAATGCAATAGCTAAAATGGATGATGATATTCCAATTTTCACCACATCTTTAATTAATGATTTATTTAATTTAAAAACAGTCCTTGATATTAAATAATTATTTAGTATTAAAATAAGCAAACCACTAAGTAATGTTGAGATGGCGGCACCAAAATATGAAAATTCATGTATAAATACTAAATTTAAGATAAAATTAAAAATACCAGCTATTGCAGTTCTTTTAGCAACGGCCATCTCATGATTACTTGAATTTAAAACTGTATCAGATATTCCATTGACAAAAACAAACACAATGTTCCATATTAAAACTTGTAGAAGAGGAATTGCTTCACTAAAAAATGAATTAAAAAGTAAAGCAATGATATCTTTTGCATAAAAACTTATTCCAATACATAATGGTAAAGCTAAAGCTAAAAGATATTTTACTGATTTTTCATAAGAAATCTTTAAAATATCATCTGATTTTTTATTATATAAACTAGACATAAGTGGAAATATTGTAACTGTATACATTACATAAATTGTTATAAATACGGATAGAATTTTATAGCTAGAAGCATATATTCCTAAGGCATGATCACCTGAGATTACAGATATCATTACCTGATCTGTTGTGAAAAAAATTGTTGTAAGAAGAATTGTCATAGCAAATGGGATAGATTTTTTCAATGTCTTAAACCAATAACCAAAATCAAATTCAATTTTTATATGTTTAACTAATTTCCTAATGATTTTAATTACATATGCTGTGGATATAATAGTAGATAGTAAATATGCTAAAGCAATGAAGACTATTCCAAGATTTAAATATATTGTGATTATTATGATTAATAATAAAAATACACTGTTTATAATTGTTCCAATAGCTTGATATTTCATTTTATTGAATGCTTGAAATATTCCATAAAACCAATCACGCATACTCATTATTGCATACTGAATCCCTATGATTAAACAGAGTAATATCTTTAAATCAGGATAATTTAATATTTTTAATATTAAAGAAACTATAACTATTGTGGATAGGGATAGAATAATTTTTAAAGGAATTACATTTCCTAAATATTTATGCACCAGATTATTATCCCTAGAAATAGTTCGTACAATATATGTACTCATTCCAAAGTCCATGAAAATATTCGCCATTGTGATTGTTGCAATAGCAAAGCTAATTATACCACTCTGATCTACTCCAAGATAGTTTATAGTCAATATCGACCAAATAAATCCAAGTAGATTTGTAATAATTTGTGATATACTTAACAAGCATGTGTTTTTAAATAAATCTTGCACTGCATTCATTGAATAGTCCTATCTATTTGAATATAAATTTGTAATGTTTTATAGATTATATTATTTATAAAAAATCTTTTTGCTAAAATAACAATTGTCTTTTTATGAATTAATATAATATTAAATTTTATTAACTTATATTATTTTATTAAATTTGACATAAAATATATATAAAATAAGTTAAATAATATAAATAGCTGTTATATTTTTATATGGCAGTGATATTAATTATATTTTTAATAAGAATTATTTGGATATTAAATTAAGATTTAAGATATTTATTGGGGGCATAACTCATGAAACAACCTTGTGAACTTATTGTATGGTATATAATCCCAACAACTCGTGCTGTTTTAGCTAAAGAACTTTTTAAATTAGGGATGAAACAAAAAGAAATCTCAGAATTATTAGATATTACTCAACCTGCTGTTTCTCAATATCTAAGTGATAAACGTGGTGGACGAGAAATTGAACTTACAGAAGAAATGGGAAAAATGATTAAAGAACTTGCATTTAACCTTAAAGAAGGATTAGCATCTAAAAAAGATATTGTATCTGAAATATGTGAAACTTGCAGAAAAGGAAGAACTGAAGATATATTATGTAATTTACATAGATTAAAAGAAGGAGTATCTGATGATTGTCATCAATGCTTAGATCTTGCAAATGATACCATTTGTGAATCTTATTGCCCACATAGTTTTGATTATTCAATTTAATTATATCTATTTAATTACAATCATATTACAGATACTTATCAAATTAACAGACATATTAAGAATAATGACTTAAATTAATTAAAAAATTATTAAAGTGATAAAATGAAAAAAGCCATAATTGAAACTGAAAAAGGTAATATAGAATTAGAATTATTTGATAAAGATGCTCCTAATACAGTAGCTAACTTTGAAAAATTAATTAAAGAAGGATTTTATGATGGGTTAACTTTCCATAGGGTGCTTGATGATTTTGTTATTCAAGGTGGTTGTCCAAAAGGAAATGGAACTGGTGGTCCAGGATATACAATAAAATGTGAAATAAATGATAATAAGCATGGAACTGGTGCATTATCAATGGCTCATGCAGGAAAAGACACTGGTGGAAGTCAATTTTTCATAACCCACAGCCCACAAACTCATCTTGATGGTGTTCATACAGTATTTGGAAAAGTTGTTAAGGGAATGGATGTTGTAAATTCAATAAAAGCAAATGATAAAATGATAAAAGTTACTGTTAGTGGTTAAAAATCCGTTTATAAATACTATATTGATTTTATATTTCATAATAATTACTAATCTTTCTATTTTTTTAATACTTTTTTATTAAATAAGTTTATCTTATAATTGGGTATTTTTTATTTTAAATTTATAACTCGTGAAAAGTTCTTTCCTTTTTTAAGATTGTTTTTAATATTTGTTTCATTTATTTTTATATTTATTAACTTTCTTATTGTAATTTTAAATAGTTCCTTAGGAATTAAAACAACCCCACTTTTATCTCCAAATACAAAGTCGCCGGGATTAATATTAAAATCATGCAGTTTTAAACTTTGATTAATTGTTCCAAATCCAAGAGGACTACCCGCATTAGGACATGTATCAATTGCAAATACGGGATAATCAAAATCAACTACAAAATCTATGTCTCTAACATACCCTAAAATAAATGTTCCAGCTATTCCTTTTTTTCTAGAATATTTTGATGTTAACTCACCCCAAACTGCAGATCTATTTTTCTTAAAATCATGTTTGTCTTTATCAGATGATTTTATAAACAATACTTCTTCATTTTTTGCATTATCAATAGCTAAAACTGATGTTCCCCAGTCATCAGATGAGGTTTCTACAGTTACAACCCTACCATAAGTTTTTAAGCCATTAATACTTTTTAAACCTTTTAAAACTCCATTATTATTTGTTAGTAAAGAAAGAGCATCAGATATCTCACATGATGAGGTTGAATCAAGAAGAAGTTTAAGAACATGATAACTTTTCAGATTCTTTGTTTCATGTTTCTGCAAATTTTCAATCAATAAATCTGATTCATGTTCTTTTAGAAAAGATTTAATGGATTTTTCATCAGCAAAATCAAGAAAATCACTTATATTTTTACTTTTATAGAACTTACTAATCTTATCTACCTTTTTATTAGATAGTCTTTTTAGGAAACTTTTTGGAGTTAAATTTTTAGGTTCATTCATCAGATACACTTTTTTAATTTTTTTTAAATAATATTTTTCTTCTAAAATATGTATTTATTAATGTTAATATAATCTAATTAATTTTTATCATGAAAAATATGGTTTCTATTCATTTAAAAATTAAATTAAAATTTAGAAATGGAAACTTTCAATCATTCCCCTTTATACTTCTCAATTAAAGCAATTCCCCAATTAGCCATTTCTTTAGCATCTTTCTGGGATTTTGATTCTGCAAAGCATCTAAAAATTGGTTCTGTTCCAGATGGTCTAATAATAATCCATCCTTCATCTTTAAAAATCTTAACACCATCGGTGGTATCTACTTTAAATCCTAAGGTTGAAACTTCATCAGATATTTTTCTTAAAACTTCTTCTTTTATATCATCATCACATTGCACTTTCATTTTTTCAGTAAAATAAGATGGGAGTTCATCAATTAATTTAGAAAGTGGGGTTTTTTCAATTGCCATGATCTCTAAAACCTTTGATGCTGAAAGTGCTGCATCTCTCCCATATACAAAATCTGGAAAGATTAAACCACCATTTTCTTCCCCACCGAGCAAACCATCTTCATCATGTAATTTCCTTGCAACAAGAAGGTCTCCAACAGCTGTAGCTATTACTTCTCCATTATATTCTTCTGCTATATCATAAATAGCTGTTGATGTTGCTACTGTTGTAACAATTAAACCACCATTATTTGCTTTTAACATGTATTTTTCTACTAAAGCAAATGTTTTATCTCCTGGGACGAAGCTTCCAGTTTCATCTATAAATATGGTTCTATCTGCATCACCATCATGAGCTATTCCAACATCTGCACCAAGTTCTTTAACCATAGCTATTAAATCTTGGAGGTTTTCTTCTATAGGTTCTGGGTCTCTTCCTGGAAAAGATCCATCTGGTTGAGCATTCAATGTTATAAGTTCACACCCAAGTTTTTCAAAAAGATATGGTGCTGTAAAACAACCTGCACCTGATCCACAGTCTAAAACTACTTTTAATTTAGCTTTTTTAATTGCTTCTTCATCCACTCTTTTAATAGTTTCATCTATGTATTCATCTATAATCGTGTCATTATCATATAATTTCTTAATTTTATCCCAACTCACTCTTTTAGGATTTTTATTGAAATATAATTCTTCAACACCTATATCCATATCTTCACTAATTCCAATTCCAAATTCATCAACAAATTTAATTCCATTATATTTTGGTGGGTTATGAGAAGCTGTCACAATTATTCCCCCATCAAAATAGTTACGAGTTGCATATTGAACTGCTGGTGTTGGCAAAATCCCAAGATCAACCACTTCACATCCTACGGATAAAAGTCCTGCTATTATAGCATGTTTTATCATTGGTGTGGATGTTCGTGTATCTCCACCAACAGCAATTCTCCTACCAACTAAAGACCCAAAACTTCCAGCCAATAAAGATGCAAATTCTGGATCTAAAACTTCATTAGCCACTCTTCTAACACCAAAAGTACCAAACAATCTTCTTTTACTCATTATGATCACCTTAATGGATTTATTAATATTATTCTTATTAAATATATTTATTAAAGTTATAATTAAAGTTTTCTTATTTATTAGAATAAATAATTCCTTATTTAATTATTTTCACATGAATTTAAATTATCTAAAACCAACTCCATTGCTGAATTATATTCAGTTACAGAACAATAAATCATTGCCTTTTCCTTTGTAACTATTTATATCTATTTCACCCTTTTGAAATTTTAAAAGAAGATTCTCAAAAATAACTACATTAATTTTTCCTGTTCCATCATTAACTAATAAAAACTGGATATTTCCCTTTTACGGGGGTTTTATAGATTTTATAACTCCTTTAATAGCTATTTTATCGCCAACCATCCTTTTATTAATTTCTTTTATTGGGACTTCTTTTGGTTCAATAATTCCATCAAATATTATCATTCCCATTATTCCAATAGCAATAGTAAACAATGCTATTTTAAATATCTTTTCATCTGTTATTTTCATAATATCCTCCTGTAAGTAGGATTTAATTATTATATTCTTTATAATAATCTTATTTTTTTTATCTGATTTAATTTCTCATATTTAGTTGTCATTCATAATCACTCCATGCCATACTTGGCCATCAAGAAACAGTAAATATGGCCTATAGCATACACTTGTATTAGGTGTACCATGATCTGGGTCTGCACCATGCTCTTGTCTTACTATACTGACTATTGTTGCACCAGTTACGTTGATCTTCCACCAATAAGTGTCTGATACGGCGTGGGCATCTAAATAGTATACGTCAGAGTCAATGATTTCTTATATACCAGCTCTAACAGACTCAGTATTATCGAAAAACTGAATGGTGTGATTGTCATGGGTATAATTACAGAAATTCCCAAAATTCTGACTATTGACGTTACTTATACAACTTAGTGCTAAAATAGTTATTAATAATAACTTAAAATTCTTTTCATGATTTTTACTCCTGAGGAAATTTTTATCATTAGTTTGTTTTAAGGCTGTTATATAGTTTAACTTTCATGTCAATAATAATAAATTTTAAATAATTTTTTTTAGTAAATATTTATATATAAAAGAATTTATAAATAACGGCTGTTATTAAAATACTTTAAAATATATGATACACTTATATCAAGATAGAAATTTGATAAAAATGAGTAAAAAATTGATTTTTGGGCATCCTTCGGGATTAATAACCTTGGCTTTTACAGAACTTTGGGAGAGATTTAGTTACTTTGGGATGAGTGCTATCTTATTATATTACTTGTATTATTCAGTTACTGAAGGAGGGATTGGATTAGATCCAGTTTTATCCACTCAAATTGTAGCTGCTTATGGATCTTTAGTTTATTTATCTGGAGTTTTAGGTGGGTTTGTTAGCGATCGTTTGATTGGTCCTTATAAAACTGTTGCTTATGGTGGAGGTTTAATATTAATAGGGCATGTTGTTTTAGCTTTATCTACTGGAATAACTTTCCTATTTTTAGCATTAACATTTATTATAATTGGAACAGGATTATTAAAACCAAACATTTCCACTATGATTGGATTATTTTATGATAAAAAGGATAGTAGAAAAGATTCAGCTTACACAATATTCTATTTAGGAATTAATATAGGCGGATTTATATCCCCCATACTTGTAGGATATTTAGCAAGTGCTTATAATTTTCATGTGGGGTTTTTATTAGCTGCAATAGGAATGATTTCAGGTCTTTTAATATTTTTAACTCAAAAAAAGCGACTAAAAGATGAATTTTTCCATCCTCCTAAGCCTTTACTTAAAAAAGATAAAGAAAAACTAATTAAAGCAATTGTTGCTATTTTTATATTCTTATTAATTATTTTAGCCATTATTGCTTTTATAGATTTAGATATTCTTCTGGGATATTTAAATATTGAGAATATTACATTTCTAATTTCATTTCTTGTTTGTTCAATTATTATGGGATATTTCATCATAATACTACGTTCTAAAAAAATGGATAAAAAAGAAATTAATAACGTAATTGCATATATCCCTTTATATATTGGGACAGTAATATTTTTTATACTATTCCATCAAAATTCAGCTGTTTTAGTATGGTTTATTGATACAAATGTTTCTTTAGGCTGGATTCTTCCAGCATGGTTTCAATCATTGAACCCCATATTGATCATTGGTTTAACCCCCATTTTTGCAGTGATGTGGCGAAAAAATATGATTAAAACAGATACAAATAAATTTGTTTTAGGTCTTTTGCTTGCAGGAATATCATTCTTAATACTGGCCTTATCATTGATATTCGCTGGAGGGAGGAAAATTGACTCATATTGGGTAGTATCTTTCAGGATTATTATTACGATAGCGGAATTATTAATTTCTCCAATTGGATTATCATTAACATCTAAAGTATCTCCAAAAGCATTCCATTCTGAATTTATGAGTTTATATCTTTTAACTTCATCTGTAGCCCAAGCTATAGGATCTATGATTATATGGTTTTATAAAGCAGATAAGATAGCCTACTTTATAATTTTAGGCATAATACCTATCCTATTTGGTATTATGTTATTTGCATTTAAAAGTAAAATTAATAAATTAATTGATGATTAAAATTATTTTATATTAGTTTGTAATAATACTTATAATATCCCCATTTAAAAGTTGATAGTCACTCCCAACACGAATATTCTTTCGCCCGTCGACTGCATGCATGAATTTATCTCCAATATCACTATGAATTGTGTATGCTAAATTTCTTGGTGTTGAGCCTTTTTCAATGAGAATAGCATCTGGGAGAACATTTTCTTTATTGTCTGTGAATTTATGTTGATCTTCTACTGGGTAAACAACGATTAAATTTAATAATTTAAATATTGCCTCGTTTAAAGCAGTTTGCACTCCTGTCCCACCATATTTTTCTAGGATATTAACTTTTATATGTTCTAATGCTTTTTTTTGATTCTCATTTAATTTATCTTCTTTTAAAATAGTAAAATCCTTATCTCCAGGTTTATAATCAATTAAATCCTTTTTAGTTGCATTTATAAGTGCTAATTCAGATTCTGCAGATGCTGGTATAAGATTAGGATATTCTTTTTTGATTCTTTCAATATTTTTTTTAGAACTTGGAAGGTCTGCTTTATTTGCTACTATTAACATTGGTTTAGCTATTTTAAGAAGATTTCTAACCAATAATTTAATATCATCATCACTCCAATTTCTAAGATCTGAATCTATTGTTCTTTTTGCTTCAACAACATCTTCAATCTTTATTCCAGTTCCTGATAATTGTTCATATATAACCTTAGAAACATCTAACTTTTCAGCACTTATCTTTCTACTTAACTTTGACCAATTTTTCTTTAATATCCCATAAAACCACATTACAATCTCTTCTTCAAGAAATGTAATATCTTCCATAGGGTCATGACTTCCTTCTTCAACCGGTCTGCCTTCCTCATCAGTTGATCCAGATGCATCAATTATATGTATAAAAACTTTGGCTTGTCTAAGTTCATCTAAAAACTTATTTCCTAATCCTTTACCCTCATGAGCTCCTGGAACAAGACCAGCTACATCAATAAGTTCTACGGGTATATACCTAACACCATCAATACACTTTGAATTTCTAGGATTACAATCAATATCTAATTCACTGCAAGGACAAACATCTTTAACATTTGCCATTGCTTTATTAGCATCAATTGTTGTAAAAGGATAATTCGCAGTTTCAACGCCAGATGAAGTAGCACAGTTAAAAAAAGATGACTTTCCCACATTTGGTTTTCCTGTAATTGCAATTTGAACCATTAGATCACTATATTATTATATTTTTTTTATAATTTAGAGTTTTTTTATAATTTAGAATATCAATAATAGAATTATAATTTTATTAAATAAAATATTAATCAGTTTAATTAGAATAAATAAAATTAGAATTTAAATAAATAAATCTAAAACCTTAATCAATGAACTCATAGTACGATTCTTTAGCACATGCTTTACAAATACCAACACCATTTCTTACAACATACTTATCATCTTTTACTATTTCATTACAAATAGGGCATCTTATCTTACTGAAATCTTTGCCAGGAAAATCGGATTTTTTTAGTCTTAATTTCACTCTACGAACCGTGAAAAGTTCTTCATTTGGGGTGTTGCTAAGACGATTAATTAAATGTTCCTTGGATTCCTCTTCATTTTGATTTTGAATATCATTATCTATAATTCTTACTCCTTCTCCACTAGATATCTTATAGAAAGTAGCCGCGAACCTACCATAATCAAGTAATTTAAGAGTTCTTTTACCTATTGTACACCCAGATACAATTTGAACTGCATCAGCCATACATCTATCAATTTCAACAAAAACTAATAAATCTTTATTTTTTTCATTGAGCTTCATTCCCAAATATTCCAGTGCATGCATGGTCATCTTAGTACCCATTAAAATACCACCACATAAATGTCCATGGAACTTCTCAACTTTTGCTAACTGTTCTTTAAAATCTTTATCATCCATAAATATCACCTATATAATTTATTTTATGTAATTAATCTTATATATCTGTATTCATTTTCGCTAATGCACTTAAATATTGTAATTTTGACCATCATTTGCAAAATTTTATCAAGACCATCATGTTTATATTCACTGTAAACTACATGTGTGATTTTTCATTTTTAAATGCTATAGAATATGATCTCCATTCTTTAATAATCAGTGAAATAATCCAAGAATTATTTTAATCCCCTTTCTATTGGGACTTCTCGCCAAAAAATCTTAATCAAGTAATTAATTGGGAGGTCGTATGATGGAAATGTCTAATTAAATTCAGAGTAGTCATGAATTTAAAGGTTATAGAAGAATGATATGATCAATGAACAATTATAAGCATCGTAAGAAAAAAACAGTAGGTGGGATACAATAACCATAAGGGGTACTATTGTCTTGCAAATAGATACTTTGGGTATATTTATTATTCACAACCCACATATTTGTCGCTGTATTGACTGAATTTAAGTCATTTGCATCTGAGAGGAGATTAACATGCTAATTCCTTTAAAGTTCTAAAAAAATAATTTTGGGTAAGTCTATCGTGAGAAAGGCCTAATTCTTTAGAGGATAGAGGATTTTAAAAGAAAGTTAATGCCAGTGGAATCGAAAGATAAGATGAAATCTAGAATTAAGAACTGTGAACGGGGATTGACACTTAAATGGGTGAATGGAAATATCACTGAATTTCCAATGACATATAACATGAATATAAAATGTGACTTAATCATTAAAATTATGGGGGCAGCTGATAAAAACTTCAGAATATAAGTTCTAAAAGTCCACATTCCCAGACATAATGACTGTAATGATATTAATTAGTATAAAGGTAGATTAAGTTACAATGTCATGGCGAAAGCATTGAAAACTTCTAAGATAAAATTTTCCCACTGAAAGATAAAAACATGCTTAAACGAATTGTCATGAAAGTGACATGAACTGTTCTTAGGAGAGAAATCTCCCAATCTTATCCAACAAAAATAAATCGCTCATGAAAAACCAATGAATTTCATATAAACTGACATATTTATTGAGTAAAATGATTTTTAAAATTTAAAATCACACTCCATATTTTAGAGTACTTTAATATTATAAATAATAAAAAAGGAATATTAATATTTAAATTATTAAACAAATATTTACAATATTGGATTGATTAACGAAAATATCAGGAATGTAAGGGATTATTATGAAAAAGGATGTTTTCCCATTTACCGCTATTGTGGGGCAGGAAAAACTTAAGAAAGCATTGATATTAAATGTTATTAACCCTTCAATCGGAGGGGTTTTAATTAAAGGAGATAGGGGAACAGGAAAAACAACAGCTGTTAGAGCTTTAACTCAAATATTACCCATGATAGAAATTGTAGATAGTTCTCCATTTAACGTTAGTGAAAAGGAATATAATGAATTTGAATTATACAAGTTTCACAATAAAACAAAGGAAGATAAGATTGAGATTGTTAAAAAACCAATGAAAATAGTTGAACTTCCACTTGGAGCCACAGAAGATAGGGTTCTGGGTTCTTTAAATATAGAAAAAGGGTTAAAAGAAGGAGTAAAACAACTTGAACCAGGAATCTTAGCAAATGCACATAATAATATTTTATATATGGATGAGATAAATCTTCTTGATGATAATCTTGTAGATATACTTTTGGACTCAGCTGCTTTTGGTGTAAATACTGTTGAAAGAGAGTCAGTAGCTATTAAACATCCATCTAAATTTGTTTTAATTGGAACTATGAATCCTGAAGAAGGGGAACTTAGAAAACAGTTATCTGATAGAATTGGTCTAGAAATATCTATTACAGGAATATCTGAGATTAAACAAAGAATTCAAATAATGAAGCATATACAAGATTTTGAAAAAGATCCTATCTTATTTAAAGAAAAATTTCTTAAATTGCAATTAAATCTTAAAGATAAAGTGGAAAAGGCAATAGCTATTTTAGATAATGTAAAAATAGATGATGAATTAATTAGATTAATAGCTAAAATTTCTGGTAATTTAAAAGGTCATAGAAAAAGTATAGCTATTTTAAAAACTTCAAAAACAATAGCTGCATTTGAAGGCAGTACTAAAGTAAGTTTGGATAATCTAATTGAAGCAGTTGAGTTGGTTTTAGGTGAGTATCCTAATTGTATAGATGATTTTTTTCAAAATAATAGTAATTCTAAGGAAAATGGATTGGGAGATGAAAAACAACAAAATGAATCTAATAATGAAGAAAATTCAGATAATGATGTGGGGGTAAGTAATGATGGAAAAAATGATGGTGAAAAGGACAAGGACTTAAGCACGGGTGATAAGAATAATGAAAATAGTGAAGATCTAGAAAATCAAACACAAACAGCTGCTAACTTTGAGAGTAAGGGTAGTGAAAATAAAGGGGATGAATTAACAATTGAATACCCAAAAAACCAAATTAATATTGATGAATTTTCTTTAGAAGTACTGGAACGAGATATTAGTAAAATGCTTATTATGCGGGGAAGAGAAAAAGAAAAATCTTATGGAATGCATGTTGACTCAAAAAATGAAAAAGGAAAATATGTTAAAACAAAGTTTTCAAATGATTACAAGGATATATCTATTGATGCAACTTTAAGAGCAGCATCAATTCATTGTAAAGATAGCATTAATGTTAAAAAAGAAGATTTAAGGGCTAAAATTAGAAAACATAAAGCAAAAGCAAGTATAGTTATTGTTATAGATATAAGTGGATCAATGACAAGTGAAAAAAAGATAAATAAAATAAGAGGTGTATTAGATAAGATTATTAGAAATGTTAATAAAAACAAGGATAAATTGACTGTTATTGGATTTAAGGGTAGGGATAGTGAAATCATTATCCCAAATACAAAAAGACCTTTTTCTTTTTTAGATAATTTAAAAGATTTCACGGTTGGTGGAACAACACCAATGGCTGCGGGATTAGAAAAGGGGTATAATGTTCTTAAAAAAGAAAAGGCGATTTTATCCCTATACTTATCCTACTTTCTGATGGTATGACTAATGTAGGAATTAAAAAGAGTGATTTGAAAAACATCACTGGAAACCCTATAAATGATGTTTTAGCTATTGGTCGTGAGTTAGCCCAAGATAAAATTTATACAATTATCATAGATTTTGAAAAAAAGATTAGACAAGGTAGAAATCTTAACTTAGAATTAGCTGTTATCTCAAATGGTCATTACTATGATCTAAAAGATGGGCATGATTCAAGTATGGCTATTGATAAAATATTAAACTATGAAAGAAAGTTATTATAATTTTATTTAAATAGATAAAATATAAATGATATGTTAAATAATAATTAGATAAATTTTAAATAGTATTTAAAATGAGAGGGATTTCATGAAAGTAAATGGTAAGGAAATTAATTTTCAAGAAGGAATAAGTTTAGAAGAATTTTTAAAATCTCAAAATTATGATCTAAATCGTGTTGCTGTAGAATGTAATGGAAAAATAGTACCCCGAGATACATACAATAAACATGATTTAAATAATGAAGATTCTTATGAAATAGTGGTATTTGTTGGTGGAGGATAGAATAATTATTTTATCAATTAAAAAGTATTATTCTAACTCCCTTTAATTTGCTTCTTTAAAAAACAAAATAAGATCAGAAAAATTTTTATCAAGTAATTATAATATATTATGGTAAAAAAAATAATAGAAAGATTTATATACCTTGATTTTAAGATTATTAATGTAATAGAATTTTATTATTATTTAATAATCCAAACTTGGGTAAATTAACAGTTTGTTAAATTTTAGAATATTTCTCTAATTCTAAAACACATTTAAAATTCAATTATTAATTTTTCATTATTTTTTAATTGTGGTATAATAGAGTAAATTATTTATTAAATTTTAAAATAAATTTAAACATTAATAACATATACTATTAATTTATTTTAATTATTAATAATTCCTGAGAGAATTATAATTAAGTGATTATTAACAAATAGTTTACTTATTAACTTAGATAATATTAAGGGTAATTAATATGAAGATAATGGTTCAAGGAAATATTGGGGATCGGGTATATGAAGAACCTTTTTCAAAAGGGGTTCTTTCAAGATCATTAACAAGAGCAGAAATGGATCCAAATAAGGCATATTCATTTGCATCATCTATTCATTCTAAATTAAAGGATAATAATATTAGTTTAATTACTAGTGATGATCTTGTAGGTATGATTTTAAAAGATCTAGAAAAAGAGGACCATGAAATAGCTGTCAAATATGTTTCATGGAGACAGATAAAGAAATGTTCAGAGCCATTAATAATTTTAATTGGTGGTGCATCTGGAGTTGGAACATCATCAATTTCTTTTGAAATAGCTAATAGATTAGGTATAAAAAACACAATTAGTACGGATATGATTAGGGAAGTAATGCGTAAGATAGTTTCAAAAGATTTAAGTCCAGTTTTACATCAATCAAGTTTCAGTGCTTATAAAGGTCTTAGAGTACCTCCTCCACCAGAGATTGATGAAATTTTAGCAGGTTTTAAAGACCATGTTGATACTGTATGTGTGGGTATTGATGCTGTTATTGAAAGAGCTCTTAAAGAAGGTATAAGTATAGTTGTTGAAGGAGTTCATGTTGTTCCAGGTTATATAACTGAAGAATTAACCAAACACCATAATGTTAGGATGTTTGTCCTTACAGTTCCAGATGCAGAAACTCATAAAGGGAGATTTTATTCAAGATGTAGGCAACTATGGGCAAGAAGACCTTTAAAAAAATATATGGATAATTTTTATGCTATTAGAAAAACCCATAATTTTATCCAAACTCAGGCACGAAAATTCAATATCCCCGTAATTGAAAATATTGATGTTGTTACAACAATTGATTTAATAATGAAGGATATTAGTCAAAATTATGGTGTTTTTGATAAGGAAGAAGAGTTACAAGATGAAGAAGTAATTGAAATTGATGAAAAATAGATTACATTTCCCTTAACTTTTATAATAATTTCATTAGATATCAAATTGAAAAAACCCACCCTTTTTCACATTATTAAATTTAGTTAAGTTTATATATGATTAAGACTATAAATAAAAGTGGCTAGACTGGAGGGGTAGAGGTCCTCTGTAAGCACAAACCCTCTTTTGGTGCGGTCGAAATTCAAGGAGCGGCATGTCAAATGAGTAATGGCCTGATTAGCTAATATAGAAGTTTCGTCCTACAGGATTAATGGTCATAAAACCTTAACTGGAGGGTTAAGGTAAATTATGTTTATTACAAGAATGTGTTAGGCATGGAAATGAGCAACTCTACTGTAAACACTTGATGCTTGTAGATTAACGGGGTGGAGTTAGATTTTCAGATAACTATTATTTAAAAGGCAAGCCCATCTTTGAATGTGCCATTATTATTTAAAACATTAAAATTAGATTAATTATTTTAATAAATACTAAATTATTACATTAGTATGCTGTCGGGGTGGCCCAGCCTGGTACGGCGTTGGACTGCTAATCCAATGATCCCTTGGATCACGCGGGTTCAAATCCCGTCCCCGGCGTTGTCTTTTTTACAAATTCTTTTCATTGATTAATTAATTGCTATTTTTCATCTATTTTTATTAGTAATGCTAATTTCAGGAAATGGTAACTTGAATAAGAAAATTGATTTACACATGCACAGTTTAATTAGTGATGGTGAACTCTTACCTTCCGAGTTAGCAAGAAGAGCCGAAGTATTAAATCATGAAGCAATAGCTATTACAGATCATGTTGATGCCTCAAATATTCATTTAATTCCTAATTTAATAGATGCTGTTGAAGATATTAATCAAAACTGGGATATACAAGTATTTGTTGGGGTAGAAATCACGCATGTTCCTGTTGAGATAATATCTAAAATAGCTAAAAAGGCAAGAAGCTATGGTACTGAAATTGTTGTTGTTCATGGTGAAACCTTATCTGAACCAGTGATTGAAGGAACAAATCTTGAAGCTGTTAAATGTGAAGATGTTGATATATTGGCTCATCCTGGTTTAATAAGCAAAGAAGCAGTTGAATTAGCTAAAGAAAATGAGGTTGCTTTAGAAATAAGTGGGCGATCTGGTCATTGCTTAGGAAATGGTCATGTAGCAAAACTTGCAACTGAAATTGGAGCAGATATAATTATAAACACAGATTCTCACTCTCCAAATGACTTAAAAAATTTTGAAGAAACTAAATTAATTGGATTAGGGGCAGGATTAAATGAAAAGGAACTTATGAAAGCATTAGTTAATACTCCTAAAAAAATAATTAAAAAACGAAGATATAGTCGGATGCCTCTTTAGTATTAATACTCCTGATTTTCTTTATTCATTTAAAATGTTATAAAATTATTTAAAATAGAAACTGTTAATAGTTTACTTTAAATTTACTGGATTGAAAAATATTTGTAAAAACTCAAAGTTGATATTTATTAAATTAGTCCATTAGCGAGAATTAGAAATCTAATGTTATATTTTTATAAATTAGGCATAAATATCAAAAACACCAAAATAGATTTAAATGATAAATTATAAATAAATGGAAAAAAAGATTATTAATATAACTAGAAAAAACTTAATAAAAATTATTCTTAAAAATTGCTAAAATAATTATTGCTGTAAAGTGATGGTTCTCAACCAAAGTATGTTTTAATAAACTTTCAATTCAAGGAGAAAATAAATGTACACTGAAAAAGTAATGGATCATTTTCAAAATCCAAGAAATACTGGAGAAATAGAAAACCCCTCCGGTATAGGTGAAGTTGGAAATCCAACTTGTGGAGATATGATGACAATATACATTGATATTGATGAAAATGAAATCATAAAAGATATTAAATTTAAAACATTCGGGTGTGGCGCAGCCATTGCAACAAGTAGTATGATTACAGAATTAGCTATTGGAAAAACTGTGGATGAAGCTTATGAAATCAGTAGAAATAATGTTGCAGAAGCTCTTGATGGACTTCCACCAGTTAAAATGCACTGTTCTAATCTAGCATCCGATGCACTACAAGCAGCAATAGATAATTATCGATCAAAGAAAAAGAATGAAGAAAACAAGGAATAATAAGAAATAAAATTAATCATAGCTAACAAGTCATCACTCACGAGTTCATTGAATAATTAACGTATTTCATTTGCTAAAAAATTTAAATGTGAAATCTGCATCATACTATACACTAGACCTATACCAACTACCATCAGCTTTAGCATACCTATCCCCACCTGTAAAACACTCATCAGTTATAGAACATACCCTCAGGGTTTATAGCCATCATGAAAATCAAGGTAATATAATACTCATGATATAACAAGAATCATGAATATTAATATCACAATCCCCATAATCATCACCAATATGTTTTCCATTATCACTCATATCATAGCCAACATGATCAGTATGGAGTGTAAGAACCAGCGGAAACACTGCTTACAACAGACATAGCTAAAATACTTATATATAGACATTAGACATTTAGCTGAAGACTTATTTAAATGTGGATAAAAAGACTCCGAAAATTATTGTAGATTTTAATGATATTAAGTTTATGAGTCGCATTTGCCCAGGAATATATTTATCAGAAAAACCAAATAGCTATTGAAATTGAAGAAAAGCACATGAATGAACATGTTCGTAATATGTTTGATGTGGTTATAACTCATTATAATGAGAATAAATAGAAAAATGATAATAAATTCTACTAATACAAATATTTATTGATGATTACCAGGTCAAAAAGGATAAATGAAGTTAATGATTAATTGATTTTGTAGGATATGATCCTAAAACTTTCATTAGGGATGTTTTTTCTTTAACCTTATCTAAGATTTCTTTGATTTCTTTGTCATCTTCATGTCCTTTAAAATCAACAAAAAAGATGTAATTTCCTAATCCTTCTTTTGAAGGTCTTGATTCAATTTTAGTTAGGTTTATATTATGTTTTGCAAAAAAACTTAAGATATTATAAAGTGCACCTGGACTATCTTGATAGCTTGAAAATAAGATAGAGGTTTTATTCTCTTCAGATTTTAAAGCTTTATCTTTTGATAATATAATAAAACGTGTTTGATTATTATCTGTGTCTTGAATATTTTTATCAATAATATTTAGTCCATATATTTCAGCTGCTTTTAAGGTTCCAATAGCTGCAGCATTTTGTTTTTCAGTTATTAATTTAACGGCAGCTGCCGTACTTAATGTGAATAATGGTTTCATTTTTCTATTTTCTAAATAATTCTGGCATTGTGATATTGCTTGTGAATGGGAATAAACATATTCAATATCTGAGATTTTGATTTCATTTTTAGCTATTAGGTTGTGATTAATAGGGATTATTATCTCTCCTTGGATGTAAAGTTTAGATTTAACCAGCAAGTCTAAGGTTATTCCAACGGGTCCTTCAACAGAATTTTCAATTGGAACAATTCCTAACTCAGAGTTTCCATTTTCTACAGCTTTTAAAACTGATGGTATGGAGCAGTAAGATAATAAATTTTCACCTAAATAAGATGCTACTTCGTGGGTGAAAGTTCCTTTAGGTCCTAAAAAAGCTATTGATTTAATTTAAATTCACCTATTCCTTTATTATAATTATTAATAGCTATAATACTAAGTCAATGAGGGCAGATAATAAATCTATTTTTGTAATTATTCCAAGAAGCTTATTTTCATCATTTACATGCTTGACATCCATAAAATCACCCTTAAAATTATAAAATATTTAATTATTATATTAAATTATAAAATAGTTATTATATTAAAAAATAATTAAAAAATAGCCATTAATTTGAATAACTATTAACAATAAGTTTTAAAATATCTCTTTCAGTAATAATTCCTAACAATTCATGATCTTTAATTACTGGAACTCCACCAACACCATTTTCAATTAAAATTTTACATAAATCTCCAATTCTTGTTAAAGGATCAATGGTTAAAACATTTCGAATCATGAAATCAGAAACTTTTGAGTCTAAAATTTCCAAGGTACTGTTTGATGATAAGTTATTAAATAAATCACTGTCTCCAAGAAACCTTAATAAATCGGTTGAAGTCATTATTCCAACTAATTCTTCTTTATTTATTTTTGGTATGTCTTTTCCCTTACCAACTATTGGAATTCTTCTAAAACTGTTTCTAACCATTATCTTAGATGCTCCTTCAATTGGTGTTCCTGGTGTTGTTGTTATTAGATCAGTTGTCATGAAATCTTGAACTATTTCATCAGTGAAAACTCCTGCCAGGGTTAATATGAAATCCCTTTCAGCAACCATTCCCACAATTTTTTCTTCTTCATTTAGTATTGGAACAGCACCAGCTGATTTTTCAATCATGTATTCAATTGTTTCTTTTATAGAATATTTATGAGTAATATGTCTAACTTTGGTTGTCATTATTTTTCTAACAGGATCATTAATGGCTGCTAAGAAGTTATCTTCATGTTTTTCTATCATTAAATTATATTTATCCCCTCCACCTAAAAAGCTTATAACATCCATTGAAGTTAATATTCCACGCAATTTGCCTGAACCTGCATCTGTTATAGGTAATCTTCTAAATTCTTTCTTAACCATAGTGGCAACAGCATCTTTAATGTGTGTGCTTTGTGAAATTGATACTATATTCTTATTTGCTAAAGTCATAATATCTCCTTCTTTATCACTTAAATGACTTTCTCTAGATTTATGACTATTAGATGATTTTAAATTCTTATCATTTCTATTGTTCATTAACATACCTCAGAATTATTTAATTTAAGTTTAAGTTTTAAATTATAATAAATTTATATTTTTCTAAAAATTTTCATACTATATTATATTTTAAATTATTTTTTATTTAATTTATTAATATTTCTTTTTATATTAATATTTTGCTTATGAACTTGCTATTAATTAAATATTAAAAAATAAGTATTATAAAAATTTTCTTATTGCATTGAATTATAAATTATTTATCTTATAAAAATTAAATAAAAAGATAATTAAACTGTTTTAATAAAAATAAAGTATATTAATATTTATTTAATAAATAATTTTTAAAAGTTTAAATTCACAGTGGTGTAAAGTTTTTACCTCCTGGAAATTTTTTACTTGTAAAATACTTGTAATTGGAATATTTCTATTAATCTGTCTCTAAGTAATTATTAATTGTAATAGCAGTGCTTAAAATCTATATTAATTCCAAATTTTTTGTTTAATCTTTTTATTTTGGGGATTTTGTTGTTTATAATTCATTTAATAATTTTGAATCTCTTTTTCAATTCTTTTGGGCATGTTTTGGAAAACAAATTTTAGCCTGATTGAATTGATTGGGGGATGTTTTATCATTCATGACGCCTGTTAAATTGTTTAATTTGTACCATATTACCAAAATTTAAAAAAATAAAGATAATGATAGTAATATTCTTAAAAATATTAGAATTAAAAATTTAACTTATAATTAAACTTCAAAAGAGATTATATATCTTATATTACTTTGATTCAATTAAATACTTTTATGAAATGATTTACTCCTTTTAAATCGGATGTAGGTTAATAGTTTTTTAAAAAAGAGCAATGTTAAGATTATTATAAATTATGAATAATATATTACTAAAAGAGATAGGAGGTAAAAACTTTACACTACCTATATTTTTATTATAAATGATTAATCTAAAATTACTTAGTTAAAATTACTTTTTTAATTTAATTACTTATATCATTAGGTTGATTTATATTTTTAAAGTTTTTTGGATTAAAATTATTTGAAATACTAACAAAATAAGTGTTTGTTTCTTTAATAAGAGATTTTATATCCAACTTATTTTTTTTTATAAGATTTTCTATATCATCTACTAGGTTTTTATTATAAATTCCATGTAGTGGTTCTGATAGTTTTAGTTTATCTTCATTTGAGTGAATTTCATCATTTTTATTACCTGAATTTGATTTATCATAGGATGGAATTAAAATATCATAATCCTCTTTAATGGATTTTTTTATCTTAAAAATTGATTTAACATAATTACTATTTATATAAGGAGAATCACATGGTAAAACAAGTGAATAGCTATTGTTTATATGTTTTAATCCAGTCATCATCCCTGATAAAGGACCTTTATTTTTAATTTCATCTTCTACAAATATTAAGTTATAAGATAATTTGTAAGGAATACTTTTGTTTATAAGATTTTTATATTTACTTATTCTTTTTTTATTATTTAAAACAATTATAACTTCACCTATATTAGAATTTAAGGTTTCAAGTATATGAATAATCATGGGTTTATTATTAATTATCATGGATCCCTTATCTTGATTCATTCTCCTACTTAGTCCACCACATAGTACAATGCAAGATGATTGTTTGTTTAAATCCATAGGTTTTAATGGTGATGACATTTAATAACCTTCTATAATTAGTGTTATTTATATCTACCCATCCATTATTAATGAATTTAACAATTTATATATTCACTTTATGAGTTCTATTAACTATATTTTCTCTAAATTTTAATTAAAAAAAAAATTATTATAAATTATTTTAGGGTTGGGTAGTTCGGACTTTCATTTGTAATTAGAAGGTCATGGGGGTGGCTTTCTTTAATACCACTTGATGTGATTTTAATGAATTTAGCTATTTTTTTCATTGTTTCAATATCTTTAGCACCACAGTATCCCATAGAAGCTTTTAAACCACCTACTAGTTGGAAAATAACATTATTTACTTTACCTTTATAATGAACTGCTCCTTCAACTCCTTCTGGAACAAGTTTAGAATGTTTCATTGGCCCTTTTATTTCTTGGAAGTATCTATCAGCACCACCGCTAAAACCACCAGTCATAGCTCCCATTGATCCCATTCCACGGTATTGTTTGTATTTCGTACCGTTAATTACAACAACAGCACCAGGAGACTCATAGGTTCCTGCAAGAAGGTTACCTAACATAACAACATCTGCTCCTGCAGCAATGGCTTTAGCTATATCACCTGAGTATCTAACACCACCATCTGCAATAATTGGGATTTTATGTTCTTTTGCTACATCTGCAACTTGTGCAATGGCGGTTATTTGAGGAACACCAACACCAGCAATTATTCTTGTTGTGCACATTGATCCAGGCCCAATTCCAACTTTAAGACCATCAACACCTTTAGCTATTAATTCTTCAGCTGCCTCTGATGTTGCAATATTTCCAACTATTAAATCTGCAGTTATATTTTTTTTAATTGTTGGGATATGCTTAACAACATTCATATTATGGGCATGAGCACAGTCAATAGCTATGATATCTGCTCCTGCTTTATCTAATGCCATGGCTCTTTCTAGATCAAATGGTCCAGTAGCGGCAGCTACTAATAATTTCCTGTTTTTATCTCTTATTGCCTTAGGGTATTGGTCTTGTTCTAGAATATCTTTAATTGTGATTATTCCCACTAATTTATCATTTTTTACTACAGGTAGCCTTTCCACCTTATTTTCATAAGCAATAGCCAATGCATCTGATGATGATATGGAATCTTCAACCGTGACAATATCTGATGTCATAAGGTCTTTAACTTTTTTATTGGTGTCGGTGATGAAAAATGGTTTAATGTCCCTTTTACTTATAATTCCAACTACTTTTTTATTTTCAATTACAGGAAGCCCACTTACTTTTCCTTCTATCATTAAATCCTTAACAGTTTTTAAGGAAGATTCTGGGTCTGTTGTTACAACATCTCTTATTGTTAAGTCTCCATATTTCTTAACTTTTTTAACATGTTCCACTTCATCTTCAAGTGTCATGTTTCTATGAATAATCCCGACACCACCTTCATGTGCTAAGGAAATAGCAAGTTCATTTTCAGTTACTGTATCCATAGCAGCACTTACAATTGGAATATTTAACTCGAAGTTAGTAGAAATCTTTGATTTTGTAGTGACATCCTTTGGTTCAACAAATGATTCATTAGGAGAAAGTAAAAAATCATCAAAAGTATAACCAGTTTTAGTTTCGTTTATTTTATTTAAATACATTTTCGCCCTCTTTGATTAAATATAATTATTATTACTTAGTTAAAAATTTGATTATTAGTTTTAATATATAATACTAAGATATTTATATAGTTTAATAATTATAACTTATAAGATTTCACTAAAAAATAATATTTTCACTTATTGTAATGAAAATAAATTAAAAGTTATAGGAATAGAACCATTCATAAAGATTATTAATTTTTTAAATTATTTACTAATGATTTTATAAGGTTTTAACCGTTTCATTTAAATAAGATGTTAGTATAAATAATATTTTATTATAATAATTAATAAAAATTATTAATGTGGGGTTAGTAATTGAAATTTATAGATGATGCAATAAAAGAATCAGAAGAAAGGATTGAGAAAAAACAGTCCAAGAGAATACCTACAGACATAGATGATGAATTAATAGACATTATTGAAGTTAGTAAAGCCAAAATATTGGTTATTGGTTCTGGTGGAGCTGGAAATAATACTGTTTCAAGATTAAATGAAATTGGTATTGAAGGAACTGAAACTATAACTGTAAATACAGATGCACAGGATTTATTTTATAGTCAAGCCGAAAAAAAGCTGTTAATCGGTAGAAAGATTTGCAGTGGTCTTGGTGCAGGTGGTAAACCTGAAGTTGGTGAATTATGTGCAGAAGAAAGTGAAGATGAACTTAAAGATCAAGTTGAATCTGCAGATATGGTATTTGTAACATGTGGATTAGGTGGAGGAACTGGAACTGGTTCTGCTCCAATAATATCTAAAATAGCTAAGAAATCAGGTGCTTTAACTGTTGCAATAGCTACAATGCCTTTTTCAGCTGAAGGTGTTAAAAGACGGGAAAATGCTGAAGAGGGTTTGAAAAAACTAAAAGAATCAGCAGACACAGTTATTATTATTCCAAATGATAAGTTATTAGAAGTTGCACCAAATTTACCTTTAAATAAGGCATTTATGGTTTCTGATGAAATCTTAGGACGAGCTGTTAAAGGAATCACGGACTTAATTACCAAACCAGGTTTAGTAGCATTAGATTTTGCTGATATTAAAAGTATGATGGAAGGATCTGGTATGGCTATGATTGGTATGGGAGAATCTGATTCTGGAGATAGAGCTTTAGAATCCGTCCATGAAGCACTTAATAGTCCTTTATTAGATTTAGATGTTTCTGATGCAAAAGGAGCACTTATCAATATATCCGCTAGTTCTGACTTAACATTATATGAAGCTGAAAAGATTGTACAAGCAATTGGAGATAGAATAGATCCTGAAGCAGAAATTATTTGGGGAACTCAAATCGATGAATCTTTACAAAGCACTATAAGAACAACAATAGTTGTTTCAGGAGTAAAATCCCATAAAGTACATAGTAGTGAAAGATTTGATGATGGAAAAATACCTGAATTTAGTGATGTTAATGAAACCTCTTATGATCCATTAGAAGATTTCCTTGATGGAACATTTTCTTAAATCATAACTTTAATTATTTTTCTTTTAATCCTATTTTTTAGATTCTTTTACTATTATTTTAGCTATTTTTTCCCTTGAAGATATAATATTCACACTATATTTCTCCGCACTCTTTTTTAATTTATCCAAATCTTTTAAAGAATCATCTATTTTATAATTTAAATCATCTAACTCAGATTCAATGATCGCACCAGGAAATATGCTCTGCATATTATGGTATCTTCCGTACTTTACTCTTGTTAGTGCAATAGTTGGAAGTTTACAAGCAATTGATTCTTGAAGCATCATCCCATCATCTGTTAAAATAGCTAATTCAACCAATTCATATAAATCATTTATCCAATTTATATATCCTAAATTAATAATCTGTTTTTCATCTATTAATTTTAAATAACCTTCTTCAAGAGGATTTCCAATTAAAAGAAGATTATAATCATCTATTCTATTCTGATTAGTTAAATAGTCATGATAATTAGATAGACCAATCACGGTTGTCTCAAATAACGAAGACCCAGAAGAAAATAGTAAACTTGGTTTATTTTCATCAAACACCTTGTTTTTATCAAGGGATTTAATATTTTCTATTGCTCTTTTCTTATCGCCTTTCTCAATACTTTTAGCTAATGGATAAAATGATTTATGAACATTTTTAGGAACTATTTTCTCTTTAAAAAGTCGTGTTTCTGGTAAAACAATACATGTATTTAGTTTAACACAAACTTTTGTATCTAATGGTGTGTTAATTACTCCAACTGCAGGAACTCCTGATAATTTAGCAGCAATACATGCTACGACAGCACCTCCACCAATTACCCCCACAACAATATCAAACTTTAATTTTTTAATTAAGGTTCGTGTTTTAACAACTGATTTTAAGGTTTTAATTGCAGCTTTAATTGCAGATGCTTTTGTAGCTGCATGACCTCCTGCCTGAGGAATAGAAATCTTATGCCAAGAATAACCATTTTTTTTAAAGATTAATCCTGGAGCATCCGAATCTAAAACTATTTCACATTGAACATTTAAGTCTTCTAATGATTTAATAATATTAAGTGCAGTTACTGCATCTCCACCCATTCCTCTTCCAGTAATAACAATCAATGCTTTCATTTTACCAATTCATCCTAAATTTATAAATAAAAACTTATAAAATAAATATTCTTTATATAATATATATTAATTTGTATTAAAATATTATATAGTAAATAGGATAAAATATAATATAATGGTAATTATAATGAGTGAAGATGAATTTCAGTTTAACAGTGAAGAAGACGCCATACAATTACTTGAAGACTCAAGAAAAACAATTCTTAATTTAGATCAAGAAATTTTTAAACTGATTTTAAAAAGAACTAAAACTGCTAAAGGTGTTGCATTAGCAAAAGCCTTTTTAGGCAAAAATATTCTTGATGAAAAAAGAGAAGAAACCATTTATAACAATGTAAAAAAAATAACCGATGAAGAGGGTGAAGATAATATTAACGATGAGATAATTCTTAGAATAGTAAAACTATTAATGGAACTAAGTAAAGACTTTCAAAAAAATATAAAGGAATGATTAGAAATTAGTTAAATAACCATTTAATTAAAACCATTATTTGGGTAAAATTTTTACCTCCTACCCATTCTAGTAATATATTATTCATAATTTATAATTAATCTTAAAACATTACTCTTTTTTAAAAAATTATTAACCTCATTAGATTTAAGAAGAGTAAATCATTCAATGAAAGTATTTAATTGAATCAAAATTATGATCACTTTTGAAGTTTAATTATAAGTTAAATTTTTAATTTTAATATTTTAAGAACAGCATGATTATTTTATTCTTATTTTTTAAATTTTGGGAATATGAACAATTTAACAGAACTCATGATTGATAAAACGTCTTTAAAACAATTAATCAGACTAAAATTTGTTCCAACACATAATTAAAGAATTAAAAAAGAGATTTAAAACTATTAAATAAATTACAAACAACAAAATCCCCAAGATAAAAAGATTAAACAGAAAATGATATAAATTTTAATCACTGCTTTTACAATTAATAATTACTTAAAGATAGATTAATAGAAATATTCCAATTCCAAGCATTTTATAAATGAAAAATTTCTAGGAGGCAAAAACTCTTTACACTACCCTCTTTTTACGGTGCATTGATTAATAAAAATATAATTAAAACATTTTTGTTATGAAAAGATGTTTTGTAAAGTTCTATAAATCATGTTTTTAATTAAGGAATATAACCTATTTAAAAACTTCTTTTAAAGCTTCATGAATTATTGTAGCTGTTTTTTCTATATCATCATCATTATGTGCATTAGAAATAAAACAAGATTCAAATTGACTTGGAGGGATGAAAATTCCATTTTTCAGTAGTATTTTAAAGTATGTATTGAACTTTTCAAGGTCTGATTTTTTAACATCCTCATAATTTAATATATTTCCATCTCTAAAGTATATTTGAAACATAGAGGCAACACCAACAGGACTTAAATCAAGGGATAAATCATTAATAGATTCAGTAATTCTATTCCTTAAAAACTTGCCTTTTTGATTTAAAGATTTATAAACTGTTTGATTTAGTTCATTTAAGGTTGTGATTCCACCTGTTATAGATATTGGATTTCCATTAAATGTTCCTGCTTGATAAACATCCCCTGAAGGAGCAATCATTTTCATAAGTTCTTTTCTTCCTCCAAATGCCCCAATTGGAAATCCTCCTCCAAGAATTTTTCCAAATGTTACTAAATCTGGATTTATATTAAAATATTCGCTTGCAGACCCATAAGATAATCTGAAACCTGTGATAACCTCATCAAATATTAATAAAATATCATTTTCAGATGTTATATCTCTTAAAAACTTTAAAAATCCTTTTTTAGCTTGAAGAACCCCAATATTTCCCATCACAGGTTCAACTATGATTGTAGCTATTTCATCTTTGTATTTATTAATGGTTTCAATTAATTTTTCTTCATTATTAAAAGGAATGGAAAGAGTATTTTTGCTTGTATCTGATGGAATTCCTAAAGAGTCTGGTTTACCTGCCCCACCAGAATCAGGTTTTACAAGAACAGCATCATGAGATCCATGGTATCCACCATCAAACTTAATAATTTTATCCCTGCCAGTAAATCCTCTAGCTAATCTAATAGCTCCCATAGTAGCTTCAGTTCCAGAATTAACAAATCTTATCATTTCAACACAAGCTACTCTTTCAATAACCCTCTTTGCAAGCTCAATCTCTTTTTCAGTCGGAGTTCCATAGGTGGTTCCAATAGCTATTTGCTCATTAATAGCTTTAACAATTGATGGGTGACTATGACCTAATATTAAAGGCCCATAACCAAGGCAATGATCAATATAGCTATTTCCATCAACATCCCATATTTTAGATCCTTTTCCTTTGCTTGTAAAAAAAGGATACGGTTTAAATGCCCTAATAGGAGAATTAACCCCCCCTGATAAATATTTTTTAGATTCATTAAACAAATCTTTGGAACTCATAAACACACCTTTTAACTGAAATTTCTATTATAAAAAATAATTAATTTGATAACATTATTTTAATTAATCACTTTACTAATTTTTATTAAATTTATTTATATTATTAATTAACTTGCTTTATTTAACATTTTTGATATAAAGCATGAAAAATTTATATAGTATCATGTTTATATTAATTTTTATTTTATTGATTTTAAAAAATATTTTAACTTAAATTTTTATAAACTTGTCTTATTTTCTTATTTAATAATATAAAATTACTAATTTCTTTATTTTAAGTATAAATAAATTTTTAGTATTATTTTATAAAAAAATGAGAATATACTAAATAAAGATGTTTAAATTGTTAAAATTAATAATACTTCTTATAATTTACTATAAATAAATGTTCAGGTTTTATATATGGGAAAAATAAAAAATGTGATATGTATTGAAGGTTTAGGTTCTGATTCTAATTCATATGTAATTGATAATATTCTTGTGGATACAGGAACAGGGATGAATGAAGGATACTTAGCATCAAAATTTAAGGAATTGGGAATAGAAAAGGATGATATTGAAACTATTATTAACACTCACTCTCACTATGACCATACTGGTGGAAATTATTTAATCCCCAATGCTAAAATTGCTGTTCATGAATTAGATGCACCAGCAGTTGAAAATATTGAATGCCCTTTAACTGTAACTTTTCATCATGATATAAAAAGACATGATGTTGATCGGAAAATTAAAAATGGGGATAAATTTGAGGATTTTGAAGTAATCCACACTCCAGGTCATACTCCTGGAGGAATTTCTCTTTTTGATGGTGAAATTCTTATTTCTGGAGATACTGTTTTTGCGGATGGTGGTTTTGGAAGATTGGATATTGGAGGAAACCATGACCAGATGAAAAATTCCCTTGAAACTCTTGAAAAACTTGATGTTGAATATTTACTCCCCGGTCATGGTCGTTGGGTAAATAATGGAAAAGAACATGTGAAATTAGCATATAATCTATTCAATGAAAATTTTTAATGATTTTATAAAAAAATACTACTAATAATTCTAAAGAGAATTAATATAAATTATCTTGAGAAAAATATAATGTATATTAATTAAGAATCAGTGACTGGTGTATTTTATGAATGGAGAACTACTTGATGAAATAGTTTCTATCAATATTGAAGATAATCAAAAAGCAATAGCTTTAAATCAAAGAAGTTGCCTTGGAAAGATAGAAGGAGATATTTTAGAGCTTTCTCTTATTGAAGCTACATATCTTCTAGAAAAAGGACGTTTAAACATTTATATTGGTGATGAGAAAGTTAATCTTAAATATCTAAAATCTTTAATTAGAAGTAAACAAATACATGATAAATACATAGTTTTTAGGGATTTAAAAGATAGAGGATATGTTATTAAAGCAGGATTTAAATATGGTTCTGAATTTAGGCTTTATGAACGAGGTAATAATCCTGGTGAAGGACATTCACAATACTTAGTTAAGATAATCTATGAATCTGAAAATTTAAAAGTTTCTAATATATCAAGTTATGCAAGGGTTGCTCATGGTGTGAAAAAAAGCTTACTTCTTGCGATAATAGATGAAGATACAGATATCACTTATTACACTTTAAAATGGACAAGACCTTAGTGAAAAAATAATTAACAATTTTTTTTTTAATTATCTTCTTCAAAACTTAATAATAATTAATGAATATACTGTAGAAAAATTGCGTGTTTTTTTAAAGATTTATAAAATCGTTTTAAAAGTCATTCATATAAACTAATGTTTTTAATGGATAAACATAATGTTTAGAATTGAAAAATCATGTTTAAACTTATAAATTAGTAAATGCAAAAAATGCAAATATATTTATATTAAGAAATTATTAAAATAATCTTATAATTAAATAACTAATAAATTTTATATAAATAAGGTGATTCAATGTCAAAAAAAGATAAATATTCACTCCCAGCATCAGGAGCAGGTTTAGTTAGGTATTTTGATGAAGAAAGTACAGGACCTAAAGTTAGTCCAGAACAAATTGTTGCAATAACAATAATTTTAGCCATAATTTGTATGGCTTTAAAATTCTCAAATACAACAGGTTCAAGTTAAATTATTTGTCTTATTTTTGATTAATTAATTTTAATTTTTTATTTTTGGGATTCTACAACTTTTTTGAGGTTCTAGAATTCCAAAAACATAGGCAACAGATGGTCTAAAACAAATCTGGATTACATGGGAGGTTTATTTGTTAAAAAAATCTTTAAGTGTTTTATTATTGATTATTTTACTCAGTAGTAGTATTGGTGGTGTTAGTGCTAAGTCATATCATTTTAATTATTATTATGAGGTAGGTGATACATTCAAGGGTATGAATGTATGGGATAAAGCAGTTGATGAAGGTTTTATGGGTCAAAACATAGGTGATATTAATGCATTGATTCAATTATCAGGTTTATTTACTATAATTGGTAAATCAGATGATGCAGGTGAACCGGAGATGGAACCAGGATATGATTATATTTATAGGGCAGATAAAGTTGGTATGAATACAAGTGTGGAAAATTATTATCCATCTTGGTGGTATGATCCTGATTATTATCATTTTTATGTTAAACCACATGAAGTTAAATTAGATATCCCAGAATACTCGTATATTGATACAAATAACGGTGGTAAGATAGTAGGTAAAGTTAATATTTATGCAACTAATCCTAGTAAAAGTCAACCTGCAGATAATGAGTTTTGGAATTCTATTTTAACTATAAATTGTATTAATATTGATGATGTAAGTGAGGTTTATCATGCAGATGTTAATACTGGAGAAAATAATTACTTTGATTTATCTAGTCTTGATTGGCATCTTAGGGGGAACAGTAATTATGGATTTTCTGTTTCTTTAGCTGCTAGGGGTAATTGGTCTAGTTCTTTTATATTCAAGTATTTATCATAATTACTGTTTATTATTTTGGAGGTATTTAATTATGTTTAAAAAGATTTTAAGTTTATTATTAATCAGTATTTTGGTTATGAGTAGTATTGGTAGTGTTAGTGCTAAGTCATATCATTTTGATTTTGATTATGAGGTTGGTGATATATGTAATAATATTGATATTGCACATAAAGCAAGTGATATTGGTATAATGCATCAAGATCCTTATAGAATTGATAGGAATATACAAAAATCGGATCTTTTTACACAGATAGATCATTATAAAGTTCAAGAAACATATAGTTATACGGATTGTTATGTTTATAGAACAGATAAAGTGGGAGAGTATGGATGGAAAGAAGATTATGGTTATGCATTTTTCCAGGATCCTGATTATTATCATTTTAATATTAAACCTCATGAAGTCAAATTTAATGTTCCTGTTGATGTAAAACATGATACTAGTATTTTTAGTAATATTAATATTGATATTGTTAGAAAGGATTTATTATTATCTGGTGAGGCAAATCCTTTATGGAATAGGGATGTGAATGTGTTTTTATATAATGTTTATAATGAGAAAGAAACACATTCTGTTAATGTGAATTTGGGTGAAAGGGATCATATTGATTTTAATGATCTTAATTTGAATCTTAATCCTAATAGTTATTATGGTTTTAGTATTACTTTACCTGCTGAAGGTAATTGGTCAAAAGCAGTTATATACGATTCTTTTTGGACATAATGGTGTGATGTAATGTTCAAGAAAATTTGTTGTTTAGGTTTATTGATTATTTTATTATGTGGTTGTATTGGTAGTGTTAGTGCTAAGCATTATACTTATGATATTGAGTGTACTGTTGGTGATAACCTTAAGGTTCTTGAAATGTGTTATGATTTGCATGTTGCAGTTGATATGATTTTTATTAATACTTTCCGTGACTCTGGTTTGTTTAGGCTTCATCAGAAGGGTTATGATCCATATTATGCTACTGCTATTAAACCTGGTGCTGTGAATTTGACGATGCATTATAGTTGTTTTGATTTCTCTTTTTATGATGATGATTATGTACATTTCATAGT
>JAITXE010000018.1 GCA_031284925.1 Methanobrevibacter sp. | reverse complement strand
TTTTATAATTTTAAGAAATATATATTCACATGAATAAAATTAATATTTATAAAATAAGTTAATATTAATAAAAAGAGGGGTTTAAATATATGGATGAAAATGGAAAAATTTGGATGGATGGAAAATTCATTGATTGGAAAGATGCTAATATACATATTCTTTCTCATGTTATACATTATGGTTCAAGTGTTTTTGAAGGAATAAGATCCTATGAAATTAATGGAAAAGTAGGAGTTTTTAGATTAAAAAAGCATGTTAAAAGATTGTTTGAATCAATGAAAATCTATCATATGAATATTGATTACTCACAAAAGGAAATAGCTAAAGTTATTAAGGATACAATACGTATTAATAATCTTAAAGAGTCTTATATAAGACCTATTGTTTATAGGGGATATGGTACTTTTGGTGTTGATCCTACAAACTCATCTACTTCTATAGCTATTGCTGTTTGGAGTTGGGGGGCCTATCTTGGTGGTGATGCTGTTGAAAAAGGTGTGGATGTTGGTGTTTCATCATGGGTACGTCTAGCTCCAAACACTCTTCCAAGTTTGGCTAAATCAGGAGCAAATTATATGAATGCACAGCTTGCTAAATTAGAAGCAAAACAAAATAGTTTTGATGAATGTATTATGTTAGATCATAATGGTTTTGTTGGAGAGGGAAGTGGAGAAAATATATTTTTTGTTCATGATAATAAATTATATGCTCCATCTATTTCATCATCTATATTAAAGGGAATAACAAGAGATTCAGTGATTAAAATAGCTAAAGATTTAGGTTATGAAGTATCAGAGGAAAAAATCCCAAGAGAAATGCTTTATATTTCCGATGAATTATTTTATACAGGAACAGCAGCTGAGATAACTCCTATAAGAACAGTTGATAGAATTACTGTGGGGAATGGAAAAGTAGGTTCTGTTACTAAATCAATACAAAATGAATTTTTCAACATTATTAAAGGAAAAACTGAAGATAAAAACAACTGGTTGGATATATTTTAGATTTAAAAGGACACTGTAAATTTAGGGTAGTGTAAAAAAGTTTTACCTCCTGGAAATTTTTCACTTGTAAACTACTTGTAATGAGAATATTTCTATCCTTTTAATGGTAAACCAGTGGATATTAGTCAATTTAGTGTTAGAAGAGCAGTTAAAAACAATAATATTCCAACTTTATTATTTAAAGAGATTTTCAATGTATTTAGACCAAAAACGTCTTATGATTTAATAAATGACCCTAATAGTTCTGTTATAGATCATGACCCTGAAACTATTAGTCAAGTTTATCATTAGAAAGAGATGTTTTACCTGATAAAAAATGTATTGTATATAAAGGCGTAATTTTACCCCTAATAATTTTGATAAAGCTTTCAATGAACCTGTTGAAATTTTTGATGTATCAAGAATCATATCAAAAAACCCACTAATTCTGAATCCAGAAGAAGCTGTAAGTGATGAATCTTGGTAAATTTTAATATAATACTATATTTATTTGGTATAGAAAGTCAAGGGGAAGTTTCAATTTTAGCAGGACGAATTGATGCAGTATTTAAATTCAAAGACTAAGTAATAATTGTTGAAGTTAAATACTCAGAAGAAATTCCATTAGAATCATTATTAAATCAAGCTTTTAATCAAATTAAGGATAAAAAATATTATAATAAATATAAAAGTAGAAACCCAACATTTTTAGCTTTAGCTTTCAGTAATAAAGATATAAGCTGCGAATTTAAAGAATCAATATTAGAATAATTTAGTTTTTAAAATATTACAATTAATAATTCTTTATATTTAAAATCAGTATTAATTACTTATTTCATGATGAGATTAATTATGTTATAACTGGTTAAGATGATTTTTTTAAAAAAATAATAATTTTAATAGGGGATATGTTTATATATAATTTTGTTTATATATAATTTCAGGAATAATTTTTATTACTATTTTTAATTAACTTTTTTTTAAATAAATATATATTGTTTTAGAATTTATTATATATTTTTAATAATTATTTATTTTAATAAAATATTCATCCGATAGTTTGATTATTATAAAATTAATTCATGCAATGAGGTATATTATGAAAGGCAAAACATTAGAAGGAACTACGACTGTAGGAATCACCTGTGTAGATGGTGTTGTATTTGCAAGTGAAAGAAGAGCAAGTATGGGAAACTTAGTAGCACATAAAGTTGCTGAGAAAATATTTAAGATTGATGATCATTTGGCTGCTACAATAGCTGGGTCTGTTGCTGATGCTCAAAGTTTAATGAAGGTTATCTCTGCTGAAGTTTCATTGTATAAAATGAGAAATGGTGAGAATATTAGTGTGGAATCTGCATCTGCAGTATCAGCTAATATTTTACATTCTTCTCCATTATATGTGCAAACTTTACTTGGTGGAGTAGATGAAAACGGAGCTTCAATTTATTCTTTAGATCCTGCTGGAGGCATGATTAAGGATTCATTTATTTCTACTGGTTCAGGATCTTTATTTGCATATGGTGTCTTAGAAGATAGGTTAAAAGAAGATGTCAGTGTAGATGAAGGAATAGATGTTGCAATAAGAGCTATTAGTTCAGCTATTGAAAGAGACACATACTCTGGAAATGGTATTTTAGTAGCAACAGTTACTAAAGATGGGTTTAAAATGCTATCAAAAGATGAAGTTCAAAATAAGTTGGAAAAATTGAATTAATTTATAATCCAACAAAATTTATTTTTATTTTATATTTTATTAAAACAATTAGTTTTGTTTTATTTCTAATACTAATTTATTTATTCTTAATATATTATCCTTATTTAATATTATTCTTAACACATTATTTTTTATTCATTATAACTTTGCATCTTATTTTTGAGTGATTACATGAGTTCAGAGAGTTTAGAAAAGATTAAAAGTGCTATTGTTAAAAAATTGCCTAAACGAGTTCAATTAGCCAATATAGAATTTGAAGGATCAGAAGTTGTAATATATACAAAAAACCCTGAAATAATAACTGAAAATGGAGATTTAATTAGGAATTTGGCTAAAGACTTGAGAAAGCGCATAATAGTGCGTTCAGATAAAACGGTTCTTTTAGATCAAGAAAAAACAATTGAAAAAATTCATGAAATTGTTCCTAAAGAGGCTGAGATTACTAATATTGGATTTAATGATGTGACATCTGAAGTTCGTATTGAATCAAAAAAACCAGGTATTGTCATTGGAAAATATGGGGTCACATCACGAGAAATAGTTAAAAATACTGGATGGGCTCCGAAAATTCTTAGAACACCACCAATACCTTCAAAAATAATTGAAAAAATAAGACATATCCTAAAACAAAGTAGTGAAGATAGAAAACAATTCCTTCTATCTTTTGGTAAAAGAATTCATCAGGAAGTTAATCATGAAAATGATTGGGCTAGATTAACTTCTATGGGGGGATTTAGAGAGGTTGGAAGATCATGCATGTTATTACAAACCCCTAATAGTAGAGTCATGATTGATTGTGGGGTTAATGTTGCAGGAAATGATCCAAAATCTTCATTCCCCTATTTAAATGTGCCGGAATTCTCACTCGAGGAATTAGATGCTGTTGTAATTTCACATGCTCACTTAGATCATTGTGGTTTTTTACCTTACTTATACCATTATGGATACGATGGACCTGTTTTTTGTACAACACCAACAAGGGATTTAATGACTTTACTGCAATTAGATCATATAGATATAGCTCATAGAGAAGATAATCCACTTCCTTTTGATACAAAAAATGTTCAAAAAACTGTAGAACGAACTATAACTCTTGATTATGGGGAAGTTACAAATATAGCTCAAGATATTAAGTTAACTCTTCATAATGCAGGACATATTCTTGGTTCATCAATAGCTCATCTGCATATTGGTGATGGTCAACATAATATGGTATATACTGGAGATTTTAAGTTTGAAAGAAGTCGATTACTTGACCCAGCAACATCTAAGTTTCCAAGATTAGAAACCTTGGTCATGGAAAGTACTTATGGGGGGCATGATGATGTTCAACCATCAAGAAATACCTCAGAGAAAAAACTCATGAAAACAATATATCAAACCTTAAAACAAAAAGGTAAGGTTTTGATACCTGTTTTTGCAGTAGGAAGAGCACAAGAATTAATGGTGGTTTTAGAAGAGTATATGCGTCATGGTATGATTGATGAAGTTCCAATCCATATTGATGGGATGATTTGGGAGGCAACCGCAATCCATACTGCAAGACCAGAATATTTAAGTAAGGATTTAAGAGATCAAATATTTCATGCTGGTAGAAACCCATTTATCTCAGATGCATTTCATAAGGTTACTAACCCCAATAAAAGGAAAGATATCATTGAAGGAGAACCATCTATTATTTTATCTACCTCAGGAATGTTAACTGGTGGAAATTCAGTTGAGTACTTTAAAGCATTATGTGATGATGAAAAAAATACATTAATATTCGTTGGATATCAATCAGAAGGTTCATTAGGCAGAAGAATCCAAAAAGGATGGACGGAGATTCCGCTGATGAAAGATGGGAAAACTAAGGTTTTTCATGTTAAAATGAACATCCAAACAATTGAAGGCTTCAGTGGTCATTCTAACAGACGACAACTCATGGATTATGTTAAAAGATTAAGCACAAAACCAGAAAAAATCATAACCTGTCATGGAGACCCACATAAAACTGTGGATCTAGCATCAAGTATACATAAAAGTCTTAAAATAGAAACTAAGACACCTCTTAATTTAGAATGTACGAGAATTCAATAATTAAATAATACACTCCCCAATAAAATTTATTAATTAGAATAACTATGATGAGGTTGATATTATGTTGAACAAAATCTATAAATCATTTACTAAAGCTCTACTGTTATGTGAAATATTTTCAGCAACAGTAATTTTTAAGCTAAAAAATAAAAATTCATTAAATCCATTCATTAAGTATGCAATTAATATGAAATTTAAAGATAATGTGCTACAGAAAGGGGATCATTATTTTGAAATTTATGGTCATTATCTTAAAAAATTTTTATAATAAACCAATTACAATGATTGAATTCGGAATTTTCCATGGTGGATCATTAAAGATGTGGCAAACAGTTTTTGATGAAAACTCTAAAATATTTGGTGCTGATATCAATCCACTATGTAAACAAGTTGAAAATGGAAATATTAAAGTTTTTATTGGAAATCAGGAAAATAGGATTTTCTTAAAAGAAATGATGGGTTCTATTGGGTGTGTTGATTTAATCATTGAAGATGGTGGTCATGAAATGAATCAACAAATAAACACTTTTGAAGAAACTTTTTCTTATTTAAAAAATAATGGAACTTTTTTAATAGAAGATTTACATACATCTTACTATGAGGGGTATGGTGGTGGTTTTAAACGAGAAGGAACATTTATTGAGTTTACAAAAGCTTTGATTACTAACTTTTTTAAGGGAAAAAAGACAAATTTCAAACAACATAGCATGGTAAATGAGATTCAAATAGACAAGTATAAAGATATGATTAAATCAATTCACATCTTAGATAGTGTAGTTGTCTTTGAAAAAAATGTGGATGATGTAAATAAAGAAATTAACTTAAATTTTGATGCTATAGGAACTTATAAACAAATAAATAATTCTATTTTATTAACATTTGATAAAAATATTGATTATGAGAAACATTTTAAAAAGGTAGAGTATTATGAAGATGAATTTAATCATTTGGATGATGTAGATATAGTTATAGATAGTGGTAACTCAGGCACTCAAGATGTTATTAATAGGATAGATAAGTTATTTAATAATCTTAAAGATAATTCAATATATATAATTAGAGATTTGGACAAATTTGATAACAACAAAGATTTACTGGAATTTTTAGGATATTATAATAGATAGTATTCATGCAAGATATTGCGAAACTAAAACTTTTAAAGTTAATAAGTATACTTCATCTATATACTCAATAAATATTCATGATGATATGATAATTTTTAAAAAAATAAATAATAAAAAGAGAAAAGATCTCATTTTTGGATCATTTAGATTACAAGAGTGACTTTTCATTCATTAAACTTCTATTGTTATGAAATTCATATTTTCTTTGTATATTTTTTATATTTTAAATAATATGTCTGATTTAGATAATTTAAAATTATTTTGAGTTTTTTCTAACTTTTCTCAGGAATTATTTAAATAACAATTGAAAAACGCGGAATTGATCATTAATTTAGAGAAAAGGAGGTAAATAAATTGGGCGATATACAAACTAAAGATTATAAAGTTAGTGTTATAATTCCAACATATAATAGTGAAAAGTTTATTAAAAGAGCTGTGGATTCAGTTATTAATCAAACATTAGGATTTGATAATATTGAACTTATTATTGTTGATGATAATTCAAATGACAGAACACAGGATATTTTAAAAGAATTTTCTAAAGAGCATGAAAACATCCGCACCACTTTTTTAAAAGAAAACACTGGTTCTCCAAGTAAACCACGGAATATAGGGATTATGAATTCTACATCGGATCATATAATGTTTTTAGATCAAGATGATGCTTATTATCCTGAAACGTGTGAAAAAATGTATTCTGAGGCAATTTTACATGATGCTGATCTTGTAATCTGCAGACCTTTAATTTACCATAATTTTGAAACTAAAAAAGGAATTTCCTTTTTAGATGATTATGCTAATAAAATAATTATTAATTCAATTCAAGAATTTCCTGGCTTAATGAGATATGGTTTTACAACACTTATTTGGAATAAGATTTTTAGAAGAAGTATGATAATTAATAAAAATGTTAAATTTCCAGAAAGAGCATTGTATGAAGATGTATATTTTTCAGTAAAATCATATTTCTACTCAAAAAATATTGTTTTGTTAAATGATTTTTATGGTTATGTTTATAACATTAATGATAGTTCAACTTCCACAATTTATTTAAAGAAGAACCTTATTAAACAATTTCACGGATTGATGAAAATTTTTTTATTTTTAGAAGATAAACCAGGATTTGAAACTATTCAGTGTGAAATCCTTGCAGGATGGTTTAGATTATTTTTATTTACTAATTTAGATAAAAAAACTCAAATAAATCTTTTAAAACAGTTAAAACCTTTTCTTAATAAATATAGTATATTTGTAAGATTAAATACAGTTTCATTACCAATTAATGTACTTATTAATATAACAATGAAGATTTTTTCTATAAATATAAATATTCCTATTTACATACATAAAATACCAATCACAAGTTTAATATTAAAAATTCTTTCCTATAGGAGAAGTTTTTAATTTATCAAAGTTTTAAATATTTGGAGTCTTTACAATGCCTTATAAAATAAGCCTTATTATCCCAATTTATAATTCAGAGGAAACACTAAAAAACACTTTAAATTCTGTAATTAATCAAACCATGAACTTAAATGATATTCAAGTTATCATGGTTAATGATGGATCAACAGATAAGAGTAAAATAATAATGGAAGAATATGCAAGTAAATGTTCTAATTTTTTAGCCATTAATAATGCTAATGGGGGTGGAGGTGCTTGGAAGCCAAGAAACATAGGTTTAAAACATGTAGCTGCAGAATATATAATGTTTTTAGATAGTGATGATGAATATAAACCAGAAGCTTTTGAAAAATTATATAATAAAATCCAATCTGAAAAGGTTGATCTTGTTATTGGTAGGATTGTAGTTGATTTGCCTGATATAGGATATGTGCGAAAATCTTATTCTCCTTTTGAGGATAATCTAAATTTTGAGAATGAAATTAAAACAACAGAATCATCAAAACTTAAAAATTTCATTTGGAAAGCATTTTTATTTAGATTTGTATTTGGGAAAATAAAAAAAAGTAAATCATCAGAGATATTTACTAATATTTTTAAAAATCCTTCAATACTTACAATGTCAGGATCATTAATGCCTAAAATTTTTAAAAGACAGATAATTGAAGATAAAGATATAAAATTCAAAGATTTTATCACAGGCGAAGATTTTAATTTTCTCATGGAATATTTTATTAATTCATCTGGTAATGTGCTATTATTAAATAATGATATAATATATAAACAAATAAATAGATTAAATTATGATGAAAATAAATCAGTTAGCAATAATATCAATTTTAAATTAGTTTCAGATGAATTAAATGCAACTACTCATTGTTTAAATACTCTAAAGAAAATTAACTATAAATATAATAATATCATCTTTAATATGCATATATCTACTTGGTTTATATTATATTATTTAAAATTTAATTCTTCTTTAAAAGAAGAAATAATACTTTTCAATTCATTTAAAAAATTTAAAAAATTGTATAACACAGATTTAAAAGGAAAAATAATTGTTTATTTTATATTTTTATACATGAAATTAAGAATAATTAAAAAAAAATTAGTTTAAATAAGTTTTTTGGATAAAATATTATAATAACTCCAAAATTTATGGGATTCATTAAAACTAAAAAAAAACAGTATTCTATATTAAAAATATTTTTATTTGCACGTAATTAAAATTTCAGTTCCAATATTAAGTTTTTAATCATTTTAGGAATTTTATAGGTTTTTAAAATGAAAAATAGGAAATATGGATTAAAGGATATTAATTTTATTAAAATATTAGCGAAAATATTACGATAAATAGGGACTGGAAGCCTGTTAAATAAATTATAGTTTTTTAAATATTCTTTAAATTTTATATAAATTTCTTTAACTGAGTTAATATCAGGGGTATAAGAATTTAATATAAAAGAAAATGTAACAGAAACCAGATAATCTAATAAATAATCATGTTTATTTATGTGCTTTGATTTTAAAAAATTATTAAAATAATCTAATCCTTTTATTAAATTAAAAATATAGTGCTTTGGTATTAAACGACTTTCACTATCCTCATTATAATTAAAACTATATCCATAAAAATCATTTAAAAAGATTATTCCTTGCTTTAGATTCATAAATACTATAAATGAAAATATAGTATCCTCATGAGCACAATAATCTGGGAATTTAATTTTATTATCAACTATAAATTTCTTATTAAAAATCTTATCCCAAACCAGAATACTGGGGTGTAAATCAATATAATTTTCAGATATAGACTTAAAAATTAATGGGTTGGGAGAATTAATAGTTTGAGATTTTGCATTTAAAATTGAAGATTTTTCCTTTTTTCCTAAATTGGTATTGTAAAAATTGCAATTTACTACATCAGTATTATATTTAGTTATAGTTTTATATAATTTTTCACATATTCCTGGTTCATATGCATCGTCTTGATCTAGAAACATTATATAATCTGATGATGAATTTTCAATTCCAATATTTCGTGGCTTAGATGGAGTTCCACTATTTTCCTTTAAAAAATGGATTTGAATGTTACCATATTTTTTAGAAAATTCTTTTAAAATATCCTGTGTTCTGTCATTTGAATTATCATCAATAATAATAAGTTCAATATTTTCAAATCCTATTGTTTGATTAATAACTGAATCCACAGCCGTTTTAATAAACTTTTCACTATTGTATGTTGGAATTATAACACTAACTTTAAAAATTTATATCACCCAAATATTTATTTAATAATACTTATCTAATAATTTAAAGAAAAATAATCTTTTATTCAATGAATTAAGAAAATTTTATAAAAATTATTTTTTAAATAATTAATTACTATCTATCTTAACAAATCAAAATGTTAATTAGGCATAACTCATTTACTTTTCTCATAAATAATTTATTTTTTTAAAAATTAAAAGTACACATCTGATTTTTATGCCATTAAACCGGGTTAATCTATTTTGACAAAATTTCATTAATAAAACGATTAACAAAATTAACAAAATTTATAAATCTATAAAAAACACGATTAATAGTATAAGAGTAAGTTAGAAATGTTCCACAAGTTATAAATATAATAAATCTATTTCTGTGTTTCTTAATTAGTTTTTTAAGTGAATCAAAATATCCATCAAAAGAATTCACGCCTGAATAATGATTACATCTAACAGGGATCGTATATGTAATTAAACCCTGATTTTGACTAGAAAGAGAGTAATCGACTGAGTATAAATGCCAATTATCACAAACATATTCATCAATTTTTATTTAATTGAAAACATTTTTTGGAATAAAAAAACAACATTCATCTACTGCATCTACTATAAAGGGATTATTAATATGTGTCTTTCCCCCAGTAAAATCATGAATATTACTATAAACCTTCGATTATATCGTTCACGACCAGCAACACCCATAATTCCAGGATTTTTAAGATTCTTCATGGGGTTCTCATTTTTTTGAAAAAAATTATCTTCTGTTATTTCAATATTTTGATGTACAAACATCCAATAATCTGAATTTGTTTTTATCTTAGTTGCTCCATAATTTAAGGCAGAAGCAGCAGATTTAAATTCACAATTTCTATTATCAACAAGAATCAGTTCATAATCATTAGAATCTTGTTTATTTAAACTTTTAATTAAAAAATTCTCTAATTTTTCTTTATTATTATAAACACACACAAGATAATCATCTCGAATTAAGGTAACTTATTCATGGAATTTTATTATATAACTTTTTTTATTATTACTTATTAATATCTTTTCATGATATGTACTTCTTGATTATTTTATCTTAGATTTTCTTGTTTTTAAATAAATTTTAGATAGCTATTTATATATGGCTTTTAGTTGATAGAAAGATATATTCATTTAAAGATTTCATAAAGTATTTATAATATCTTAAATAATAAATAACATTCATACTAAAATAAACAAGTAGGATATAACAATGATAAAAACAATTAAAAGTAAACTAATGAAACTATTTGAATCATTATTCTATAAGTTGCCACTTAATATTCATCCCATGACATATATAAAAAGAAAAAAAGTCATTTATTACTTGGAATCAAGATCTGGCGAGATGGATGAAAGTTCAGAAATACTAAAATTCATTAAGAGAGAACATAATATTTTTATTCCTTACAATTTTGTGAAAAAATACAAAGAAGAAGATATTGAAGTTTATGATGATTTAGAATATATGGGAAAATATGTGTTGCATAAAAAACAAAAACTATATTTTCCAAAAGAATTCAGTGCTTCAGATGTAAAAATTATGTATAATAGTCTTTTGATCGAAGCAGATATTGGGTCTCCTCATTGTTATGAAACATCTGATTTTCATGTTCAAGTAGGAGATGTGATTGCTGATGCTGGTGCTGCAGAAGGTATTTTCACTCTTAATATAATAGAAAAAATAAAAAAGGCTTATTTATTTGAATGTGAAGAAAAATGGATTGAAGCTTTAAAAATGACTTTTAAACCATGGAAAGATAAAATTGTTATCATTAATAAATATGTTTCTGAGAATACTTCCACTAAATCAATAAGTTTAGATGATTTTGTTGAAAATGAGAATATTGAGGAATTGAATTTCATAAAAGCAGATATTGAAGGTGCTGAGATTAGTTTAGTATTAGGGGCAAATAGAATATTATCAAACCAAAAAGATTTACAAATTGTTCTTTGCACATACCATAACCAAAATGATGCCGAAGATTTAAATAAACTCCTAATCGAGAAAGGATTCAAAACTGAATTCTCAAAAGGGTACATGATTTTTATATGGGACGAACCTTTTAATCCTCCTTATTTACGAAAAGGTCTAATAAGAGCTAAAAATAATTAATTTTCTAATTTAAAAAGTAGTGGAAGTTTTCAATTTCAAGGATTATTTTTAATCATTAAGAATATTACTTCCCATTAACATGAATTTCTTTAAATTCGTATTGTGAAAGGTTAAATATCTTTGTAGAGAGTTTATTAAACATGAATACATTATTCTAAGGATTTTCATTAAGATATATATTAGTATTGAAAAATTCTTTATTGAACATGGGCAATTTTTCATCTACAAAAATAAACTTTTTTGGATTGGATATTTCATCTATTCTATTTAGAGGTAATTCATTTTTTTTAAAGAATTCATTATTGTTAGAATTATCTATTTTATTTTTTTTATAAATTCCAATTCCTCTTCTTTGCCAAAAGGGTAATTTTCCTAAATTAATTTTTTTTCCTTTAAATAGATATTCATGAATATCGGATGTTTTAAAACCGTTTAATTTTTGTTTAAGTTCATCTCCATGATATTTTTCTTTTAAAGCCCAGTAACCATGACTATTTACAAAATTTCTGTATGCTTCATCTTGTCTCCATTTGAAATATTTAAGAACTTCGCTCTTAGAAAGTGGGATAATTCTTGAATCAAAGGTAATTGGAAATAAGTTTTTTTCATTATTTTTAGTTTTATTATTCTTATTTCTATCCCACATATCTTTATTATTATATAATTTTTCTATACTTAAAGTTAAAGAACTTGAAGCTAAGCTTGGAAAAACAGAATTTATTTTTTCTATTCTTCCAGAAAAGGGGATATAATTAAAAAGGATATTAATTTCATCTGAAAATATGTAAATGAATAGTGGTGAAAACTCTTTAAAAATATCTATCCCACATTTAACCATTATTTTAATAAATTCATAGTCAAATGGTGTTTGTAAATCTATTTTTTTACTTAATTGGTGGAAATTTCTACCATCTATTCTTAAAATTAGATTAGAACTCATTGGTACTTTAATATCTGAATAAATCTCGTATTCTTTCATAAAATCAGTACATGCCTTAAATGTTAATAAATTATAATATATCTTGTAAGAATGCTTATTATGGGAATTTCCCTTGTAACTAATATATCATTGCAGGACTTATTAATTGTAGAAATATCATGATCCTATATTATAAGAGTCATTAAGAGTGTTTAGTAAGTGAATTGCAGAATAAGCAGCAAGCATACTTGTTTTATGATTTGTTTCACACGGTAAGTTTTCAGTTTCAGAAAATAATTTACCAAAGGTTCCTTCCACATAAACTTGATGAATATTTTTGTTAATTTTAGGATCAACTATAATTTTAACATCAATATCTAAATTAGATGCTATACTTAATGTAGCTGCAATATTAATATTTAATGGGAACATTTTAACTGCATCGGATGCCTTCCCACAAAATAAAATTTCCTCTTCAGTTATATCTCTTTCTAATGATTCTGGAGATTTTCGTGTGGTTAATAAAACTTTTTTTATTTCTCCAACAGATGCTGCTTTTATTGCATCTAATCCAGATATTGCACCACTTGGGATATGGATTTTTGCACCAGTTTTTTTTGAAATATTCTTCATTTCATTCCATAAATCTTTATCTAATAATGCTCCAACACTCATTATTATTACATCTTTACCTTCCTTAATAACATCAAGAGCAAACTCTTTAACAGAGGATTGTGATGCTGATTCTAAAACTAAATCAACTTTATCTATCATTTCATGAAAATTCAAGACAACAAATCCCTGGGATATTTTTGCTAAGTTTTCAGCTTTTTCAATATCTCTGTCATAAAAATATTTAATTTCTATATCTTCGTTATCTTTAACCTTATTAATGAGAAGATTAGCTATTGCTCCACAGCCAAGAATACCTACTATCATATATTATCACTTAAATAAATATTAATATAAAATGTTAGATTATGTTCTGAGTTTATTGGGAGTTGATTAATTCCAAAATTTATAAATAAAATGTTAAAAAAACATTAATGATTTGCAGTTAATGTTTGATTAGTCTGAGGGGGTTTAAGGTCTTCTTCCCTTGAGGGTGTTAAGTTTTTTGGATCTATTAACATTATATCTCCAATAGCTTTAACTTTAGCATATTCTATATCAAATACTTCATCAGTATATACATTAATTTGATCTTCATCTGGCACCATCTGAAGATTTGTTCTAATAATATCTACAAGACCTATATCTTTTTTTTCATCAGCATTATAAGTTTTCACTTTAAGTTTTGAAATTATTCCAAGTTTTATATTAAGAACAACATCCACAATTTTTCCTATGTACATTCCATCTACAGTGTATATTTTTAAGTTGTAAAGATTAGAAACTTCTACCATATTTTCACCAAAACTCATTTTTACATGATCAATATAAAATATAAATTAATTTATATAAATAGTTTTCGTATAGATAGTATGGTTTAAAAATAAATAATTTTAATGATTATTAAGTAAAAGTATTTTTAATCCCAATTAATATCCTCATAACTTTTTTTAATTTGTTTATCATCTACTTTACTGTAAATTTGTGTTGTTGAGATGTTGCTGTGACCTAATAGTTGTTGAACCTCATTTATTGGTCTATTACTATAATTTAATAGAAAAATTGTAAAGGAATGTCTAAGTGTGTGTGGTGTTAATCTTTCTGTAAAACCAGAATAAATTCCTTTATCTGTTAGTCGTTTATCAGTAGCTACAGCATACTTTTTAACAATTTTTTGAATTGTTCTTTCAGTTAATCTATTGCCTTTTGCATTGGTAAATAGATAATTATCTTTATTACTTAGCTTATTATTTTCATTAATCATTTTAGTTATGAGATTAACTGTTTTTTTATCAATATAAACGGTTCTATCCTTTCCACCTTTACCTTCATAAACATAAATAGCTATTGCATCTTCGTTACTATTTAAATCAATATTTTCTTTTTTTAAATTGCAAAGTTCAGAAACCCTAAGCCCTGTTCTATATAATGTTTGAATAATAGCTTTATCTTTAATATGATTGTTATCAATTGTTTTTAATACTTCATTTACCTCATCAGGTCTAAGATACTTTATTTTTTTATTTTTACTATTATCCTTTGGTAATTTGAGTTCAACATTAATATTTAAATAATTTAAAAATTGAATTATCTGTTGGATGTATTTATTTATTGTAGAATAGCTATTATTTCTCTCTCTTTTAAGATAAATTATAAACTTTTTTAAAACATTCTCTACTTCATTTTCAAGGTCAATACTGTTGGTCTTTAAATATTTAATAAATAATCCATTAGTTTGTTTATAATTTTTTATAGTAATTGATGAAAGATTTCTAAGTACCTCTAATTCATCACAATAATCCTCTAATTGATATTGGAGATATGCACTGTCAACTACCATTTTATCAAACCAATGTTCTAAGTGTAAACTAATTTCGATTATTTGATGATTCTTGGATAAGAATGTCTATTATTTTTTACTTTTATATATTTATTCAATTTCATAAATTAATATAAGTTTCTTTTTCAATTTAAACAATTAAAAATAATAATAAAATAAGATTATTATATATTTTAATTTTAAAGCTCTTTTTTCTATTGGGGGTCATGTTTTATTTATAAATTTTCTTACTTTTTATTTAATTATTTGCTAATGATTATTTAAATAATTCGATTTCTAAAATTTTTCCTTTTTTTATAAATTTAACTTTTTCATTATATTCAAAATTCAATGAGTTCAGTCTTATTTGTTTGTTTAATAATTCTACAATAACTTTTGCTATCTTTATATTACTTATTTTAGATAGTCCAACATATGATGTTGTAAACCGTGAATTGATTTCTAGAAAATAAACTTCATTATTTATTTCATCTAAAATTAAATCTACACCCACAAAACCTTTGATTCCTTTAATACTTTCAGTAGATATCTTAGCTACATGGAACGCTTTTTCTTTTAAAGCATGGTTAAATGGGGTTTCTCCCCCAAGATATTTTAATTCATTATTCTCAATAGCTATAATCTGTTTGTTTAAGCTAATTGGGAGGGATTGTTTTCCATCAGATATTAAACTAATACTCACACTATGACCTTCTATAAATTCCTGAATTAATAAATTGGATTGTGGGGCATATAATTTTTTTAGATCATATATCTCTTTTTCATTGGATATTATGATTATATCTTGACAATCAACACCATAAAGTGGTTTAATTATTAACTTTTCATGTTTAGATTCATTAAAAAAATATAAAATCTTTTCAATTGCTATTTGCCAGTTGTTATTGATAGCTATTTCAATAGTTTTAGCTTGTTTAACAATATCTTCAACTGATTTATAGGTTTCATATTTATTAGAGCATTTTAGAACAGATTTAGAATCAGGACCTAATATTTTAACTCCTTGATTTTCTATTTCTTTAGTTAAATCGTATAATATATTATCTGCTTCAGCAGCAATGAACATGGCTTGATTAAATTTTGAAGCATTTTCTTTTAACCATTCTTTTAAATCATCATTAATAACTATTATATTAACATTATCATATTCATCAAATAACGAAACAAATTCTTTAAAGAGAAGTAAATAGATTTCAAAATGTTTTTTTAATCCGTTTAAATCTTTTAAAATACTCCCAATCATTGATTTGGCTTCGGATATTATTGATGGATTGTTGGTATTAGAAGCAGTAAAGTATTCAAATAATAAAATTTTCATTTTTAGGCCTATAAATTTATTAAAAAGTAAAATATATCTAATTAATGCTTATTTTTTAGTATTTTCTCTTTTTTTGAGTGTGTCAAAATATTTGAAGGCGAAATTTTTAATTTTATTTATTTTAAAAACTTTAAAAATTAGAAAAACAAATTTTTATTATATTTTTTTAAAATTAGGAAAATAAAGTTTTTATTTCAAAAGATCGTTTTTAAAGTTAGAAAAATGAAGTTTTTCTTTATCTAAAAGACTAAACAATATATTAGTCCTTGAAAAACATTTTCTCTTATATTCCAATATATTTTCCTCTAAAACTCTTTTAAATCTTTCTAATGCATAATCATCGTATTTGAAATTAACATTTTTATAATAACTATCCATTAAAATTAAGTTTTCTGGAGCTAATGCTCTGATATTAGTATTAAAAGAAGGATTAAAATAATCATTGATATCATCAATTTCTAATTTACCTTTTCCAACATCTCTAAAAACTGCCATCATATTTCTAACCATATTCCAAAGAAAACTCTTTCCAAAAACATCCACATATATCAAGGTTTCATTATCCTTTTTGATATCACAAACATTAACCTTATTAATTTTTCTTATGGGCATTCTTTGATTTCTTTTTGTGAAATTTGTAAAATCATGTGTTCCTTTAAAAAGTTTAGCTAATTCTTTAAGAGAAGATACATCCAAATCATCATCATGAAAATCTTTTAAAAAATATCTATAATGCCTCATTAAAGGATAGCGAGGTTTAAATCCAAAATGAACAGATGATTTAGCTATTATCTGAATATCTTCATCTAAATGATTGTTAATTTGATTGATAAATGGTTCTTTTTCAGATTGAAAACTTATTACATTTCCTAAGCTATGAACTCCTTTATCGGTTCTCCCAGCAATCGAAAATTTAGACTCCTTTATACCATTAATTAACCCCAAATCCATTAAAGTGTCTATTATCTCACCTTCAATAGTTCTAAAATCTGGTTGTCTTTGAAAACCATAAAACTTATAACCAATGTATGCAACCTTTAAAGCAAAATTCTTCATAAAATCACCATATATATTCTCATTGGATTAAGTATGGAAAAAACAACATAATAATTAAATAAGTTCATAATATTTTCTGAAATTAACTTTTTTTTAGTTTTAACTTCTTTTTCAAACATTATATTTTTAAAAATTCGTATTTGGTCTTTAATTCAGATTTAAACTTATAAAATTAAGCTAATAAAAATCTGTTTTATAAAACATTGCTTGAAATAATAATAATAAAGTTGAATAATTTCCAGAAAATAATATAAAAATATATTAATGTAAAGATATATTTAATAATAAAAGAATCATTGATATACTTTATATTAATTTACTTATTTTACTAATATAAAACATATTAAGATGTTTCTAATTTTAAAACCTCATTTTAATTTGTAGCCTTTTTTTATTTAATAAGTTGATTTTAATTGATTTAAAAGAATATTTTTAAGGAGTTTTAATTAATGTTTTTAAAAGTTAAAAATGTTCATGAGATTTGTGGGAATGTTGAAGCACCATCATCTAAAAGTTATACTCATAGGGCTATTATAATAGCTTCATTTGCAAGTGGGGTTTCACGGATTTTTAATCCTTTAATTTCAGAAGATACACGGGCATCAATAAAAGCATGCAAATATTTTGGGGCTGAAATTAACTATGATGAAGAAGATAAATATCTAGAAATTAAAGGAACTGATGAAATTAAAAACATTTCTAAAAAACCAATTGATTTAAAGAATTCAGGAACAACTTTAAGAATAATGACTTCAATTGCAGGATTATCTAAAACTAAATCATTACTTACAGGAGATGATTCTCTAAAAAATAGGCCAATGGGAATACTTTTAGATGCATTAAAACCATTAGGAGCTAATATAAAATCTCTAAAAAACAATGAAAAACCACCTTTAGTTATTAAATCAGGGTTTGTTGGGGGGAAAACATCGGTTAAAGGAGATATAAGTTCCCAATTTCTTTCATCCCTGTTAATCGCTGGGCCGATTTCTAAAAATGGTGTTGAAGTTGAAGTTAAAGGAAAATTCGTTTCAAAATCTTATATTATAATGACAATAGATGTTATGAAGAAATTTGGTGTTGATGTGAGTGTAAAACAAGGCATAGGGTCTGATTTTAATGATAAAGAATCATCTCCATTACTTATAGAAGACTTCAATAATTACTCCAATCCAATATCTTTTATTATTAAACCACAAAAATATCAGGGCACTGATTTTGAAGTTGAAGGGGACTATTCTTCTTCATCATATCTTTTAGCTGCGGTAGCTATTTGTGGTGGAAAAATAACCATGAGAAATCTGTTTAAAGAATCTAAACAAGGAGATAAATTAATTTTAGATATTCTAGAGAAATTGGGTTCTAAGATAATAATTACAAATGATTCTGTTACTTTACTTTCTGATGGAAAACTTAATGGAATAGATATTGATTTAAATAATGCTCCTGATCTTCTTCCAACTGTAGCAGTTTTAGCTGCTCTATCAAATGGTAAAACTAAAATAATTGGAGTGGAACATGGAAGATATAAAGAAACTGATAGGATTAAAGTATGTACTACTGAATTAAAAAAGCTTGGTTGTGAAATTAAAGAAAATCTGGATGGTATGGAGATTATTGGGGGAATTGACTCCGGAATTGTTAATTCGCATCATGATCATAGAATAGCTATGGCTTTTTCTTTAATAGGTTTAAAACATGAAATCCTTGTTGAAAATGGGGAGGTTTTCAATGTTTCATTCCCTAATTTCATTGAAAGCATGAAAGAAATAGGAATTGATTTAGAATTAAATGATAATAAATTTTTAAAAAAATAAATACTTACAAAAACTTGGTGATTATATTCCTAAAAAAATAAATAAAAAAACTCTAAATAAAGAGTTGTCAAGTAAAGATTATACAACTAATGAAAATCTTAAAGATCTGATTAAAAGAATTAGGAAAATAATGGATATTTTATCTGATGTATTCACAATTAGAGTTTTTGAAGATAGAAATCCTTACAGGGTTTTAATTAGAACTATTCTTTCTCAAAGAACAAGAGATGAAAATACTGATAAGGCAACTGCCATGCTTTTTTCTAGATATAAAAATATTGAAGAAATAGCTGATGCCCCAATTGAAGAGATTGAAAAGCTTGTTAAAAGTGCAGGATTTTATAGAGTTAAAGCAAATAGGATTAAAGAAGTATCAAATTTACTAATTGATCAATATGGTAAAATTGTACCAGATAATTTAAATGAATTATTAGAACTTCCTGGTGTTGGTAGAAAAACAGCTAACTGTGTTTTAGTATTCGCATTTCAAAAACCAGCAATACCTGTTGATACTCATGTCCATAGGATTTCTAATCTGTGGGGCATTGTAAATACTAAAACTCCTGAGGAAACTGAAGAAAAACTATCAAAAATTGTCCCAAAAGAGCTTTGGATTGATTTAAATGATTTAATGGTTCAATTCGGTCAAAATATATGTAAACCAAATAATATGCAATGTGAAACCTGCCCAATAGCTAATTCATGTTGTTATTACAATTCTTTTTAAATGCTTAATATCGTATAAGTCAGTTGTGAAACAAGGTAATATATTATTTAAATGTTTTTATACCTGTTCTAAAAGTAATGGGGGTTTCAATATTAAATTCATATTCATTAATTAGAAATCGTACAACAATTCTAAAAAATATCATTTATCTTTAAAAGTTGATACCGTGATTGATTTTAAGAAATGGGAAAAATATTATATTAAAATATTAGATGATTTTGGATTTAAAAGAGAAGATGATGAAAAATCAGCTTCATGTTTAAATGAAATATTAAGTAAAAGAGATTATTTATCTTTCAATGATTTAAAAAACAAATCATTATTAAAAACAAAGCACGATTTTATAGTTTTTGGTGCTGGACCATCTATTAAAAAACATGCATTATATTTGAAAAAGCATAGCAAATATTCTAAAAATTATATAATAATAGCTGCTGATGGAGCTACTTCAGCTTTATTAGAAGAAGATATTATTCCAGATATTATAGTCACGGATTTAGATGGAAAAATAGAAGATTTATTAAAAGCTAATTTGAAAGGATCAATATTTATTATTCATGCTCATGGCAATAATCTTGATTTAATAAAAAAGTATACAAATAACTTTAATAAAGTTTTAGGCACAACACAATCTATTCCCAATGAGAATGTTTATAATTTTGGTGGATTTACTGATGGTGATAGAGCTGTATTTCTTGCTATAGCTTTAGGAGGGAAAAAAATACTCTTAGGTGGGATGGACTTTGGGAGTTATGTCACGAATTATTCAAGACCAAATATTAAGAAAAATATTGAAATGGCCGATGACATTAAAATTAAAAAATTAAAATATGCTAAAGAATTAGTAGGATGGATAAAAGAGAATAAGGATGTTTATATTGATTCAGTTGAAAGAGATAATTAATTGAAGAAATAAGCGAATTTAAAAATAATTTAGAAATAGTAAGTGGGTCCGCTGGGGTTCGAACCCAGGACCTCACGGTTATCAGCCGTGCGCTCTACCTGGCTGAGCCACGGACCCATTAATAAACTTTGATTAAAAAAATAATAAATTATATATTATTTTAATTAAGAATCATTGAATTTTAAGAATTATTAATAAAATTCTAAATGAATTACATTGATCTTCAAATAATACAACAAAAAATTATTTTTATTTTTATAGTATATAAACATAATGTTAGTTAATTAAAAATCAATTAAACAAAAAATAATAATCCTCTTCTAAGAAGTATAAAATTATTTGTTAATCATTTGATTAATTTGATCAGCCATGGAATGACCTTCAACTATAATTTTTACTTCGTTTACACCTTCAACTTCTGAAGCTAAAGATTTAGCATCCGCAGCCATACGAGCAACACTCATACAGGCAGGATTTGTAGGTTTCAAAGTGATTTTCACGGATTTGTCTTGAATATCAATATTTTGAACTATGCCCATTTCTACAATACTAATTCCCATATGAGGATCTTTAACTTGGGAAACTGCTTTTGTAATATTTTCTTTTAAATCATCTGACATGATATTCCCCCTAAAATAGTATAATTATTATAAAATTCTAAATGATTATTTTTAATATGATTTATATTATAATATTTTTATATTTATTAAATATATAATACATGATTTATAAAGTTGTGGGTTCTAAAATTTTACTGAAAACATTTTGATAATACCGGTGGTGAGAGTTTACAAATTGAAAATTTATAAAAATATGAAACAATTTTTTTAATGGGTAAGCCGATTTTTGGAAATAGGAAACCCAAGCACTTTTTAAATTAGCAAAACATTCATAAACAATGAGGATATTGTATATTTGTTATGAAACCAAAAAAACAAATATTACTTATTAAATATATGTTATAATAGGTATTTAAATACTTCCTTATTTTTTTGAAGATGGTATATATTATTTAAATAATTCTGTTTCTCTTTTATTTATTCATCTTATTCGCAAAACCGTTAACTGGTATGTTTTAATTCGTTATTTCGTATTATCCAATATGTAATAGTAAATTTAACATGAATAGGACAGTCAAATCAAAAATTATCAAAATTTAAAAAGTACAAAGATAAACACTTTAAAGTCTATTTATAAAGTAAATTATGTTAAATCTCTAATTCAAATATTATATTAAGAATACTACAAATGTTTATCTTTGTACTTTTTAAATTTTGATAATTTTTCTTTATATTTTATTATCTGTTATTCTTCCTTAATCATTAATTTAAATCCTTTAAAAAGGGAATTAATATCTGATTTCATTTGTACATTTCCTTAATTTTGGATATTAGTCCTATTTTATGGTATTTTTATCCATAATATGATACTGTTATTTTTGAAAATTCTTTGGGAACAATTGTAATTGCTAAGGTTGGAGTTCTTACAAATATCATTGAAAATTATAAAATAGCTAAAAATAGTGCTAAAACTGCAAAAGAACAGATTTTTAAGGAGCATGTTTTAATATATTATGATACCTTATTTAAATTTATCCTAAAAATGTAAATTATGATCTTAATACATTTAAATTAGAGAATTATATTTTATATGGTGGGAAAATAGATAAATAAAATAAGTTTTGATTCGAATTCAATAGCTAAAAATATTAAACATGCTTTATTTTAATCTTAAATTGAATATAATAATATAAAAACAATCCATACTAATGATCTTAATGGAAAATTAGCTTTAAAAACACTGGGTCATGGAAAATATCATATATTTTAAATCTTTGGGCATGGTTACAAATGATTTAACTTTGAAAATAAGTGATAAAGCTATTAAAGAAGGTTTAAAAAATTTTAAGCCTATTTAGAGTAGAAGTTTTGTTAGTTTTAAGATTATTGAAGATATAAACCCATAAATCAATGAAAATCTATTTAAAAATCAATTGGCATGATTAAAGACTTAAATAATTATTCAATTATAATTGGTAGAAAGTAGGGTGTTACTTGTGAGGAAATTGATGAATTTAAACTTTCTAAGTTATTAGACATGGTTTTAAATAAGTATGATCTTGATTTAGCTTTAATTGATGAGCTTGGAAAGAATGTGATTGATAAAATGAATAAAAATATTAATTTTATTGAAGATTATATTTGGGCTCAAGAGATTGCTCTTAAAAAACAAAAAAATATTCTTTTTATTCATCGTTCTAATTAGTCTCAAGCAGATTTAAAAGATAATTAAAATAAACTATTTATATAAGAAAAATAATAATTTATTTTTAATAAGAACTTATAACTTAGAACTATTTTTATAATCTTTCATTGAATTTTAAATATTATTATTTATATTAATTATTAACTTAAATTAAGTGTTTTTGAGAGGATTAATTGATAATAGGAACAAGAGGTAGTGAACTAGCAATTGTCCAATCTAATCATGTTAAAAATGCTTTATCAAAGATTAGTAAGGAAGACATAGACCTTAAGATTGTTAAAACTAAAGGAGATAAAATAACTAGCTCTCAACTTTATAATATTGATTCTAAAGGACTTTTTACTAAGGAATTAGATAAAGCAATATTAGAAGAAGAGATAGATCTTGCAGTGCATAGTTTAAAAGATGTTCCAACAGAATTAGATGACGATCTAGAAGTTGTTTCTGTTTTAAAAAGAGAATCACCTAATGATGTTTTCATATCAAATCAGGATTGGAATGAACTTAATAATAATGCTACTGTTGGAACAAGTAGTTTAAGAAGAGAAGCTTTTTGTAAGTATCACAAGAAAGATATTCAACTTAAACCACTTAGAGGTAATATAGGTACAAGAATAGCCAAAGTAATTGATAATGAAATTACAGGAACTATAATGGCTGAAGCAGGTTTAAAAAGGTTAGGATTAACTAAATATGTTAAAAATAGGTTTTCCATTAAAGAAATGACTCCTACTGCAGGTCAAGGAGCTTTAGCGATTATAGTTAGAAAAGATTCTGTAAATAAAGAAATTATCCAGAAATTAAATGATTATATTAGTTTTCAAGAAACCTTATCTGAAAGGACAATACTTAAAGAATTAGGTGTTGGATGTCAATGGCCTCTCGGAATCTTTGCTAAAGCAGATAAAAATCAGATTGAACTTTTTTCAACTTTATTAAGTCCAAAAGGAGAAGTTTTAAAAATTATCACCTTAAATGGATATTTAAAAGATTCAGAAGATATAGGTAGAAAAGCTGGAAAAATTATTGGAGAATATATTTAATTAGGAGGAATTAATTTGGAGAAAATTGGTGTCGGTGTAATTGGTGTTGGAGCAATGGGAGATAATCATGCACGTATATATTCTAAGTTAGATGAAACTAATTTTATTGGTGTTTCAGATTTAAATGAACAATTACTCTCAAGCATATCTAAAAAATATAAGATTCCAGGTCATGAAAACTATGAAGATTTACTTAAAAATGATGAATTAAAAGTTGTAAGTGTTTGTGTTCCAACAACTCATCATCATAAAGTTGTTATGAAAGCTCTTGAATATGGTAAGAATGTTTTGGTTGAAAAGCCAATATCATTTACTATTGAAGAAGCAAAAGAAATGATTAGTTCTGCAAAGGAAAAAGGATTGAAATTATCAACCGGACATGTAGAACGATTTAATCCAGCTGTTATAAAAGCAAAAGAATTAATAGAAAGTGATATTATAGGGGATATTGTATCATCTTCAGCTAAAAGAGTTGGTCCTTTACCTCCACGAATTAAAGATGTTGGAGTATCTATTGATTTAGCTATTCATGACCTTGATGTGATGAGTTATTTATTTAATGAACCAGCAAAACAAGTCTATGCTACAATGGGCAGCATATTAGAAAAATGTGAATATGAAGATCATGCCGAAATCATGACAATTTTTGAAACAGGCATAGCTGGTATCTTAGAAGTTAATTGGCTAACACCATATAAAAGAAGAGAATTGGAAATTACAGGAACTGCAGGAATAATATCCATTGACTATATTAGTCAAGCTATCGAAGTATACGGGAAATTCGCTCAAGATGTAAGCATTACCCATGAAGAACCCTTAAAACAAGAAATTAAATCCTTTATAAATTCAATTAAAACAGACACAGAACCACTTATCACAGGAGAAGATGGACTTAATGCACTTAAAATGGTTTTAGCGGCGAATATATCATCTAAAAAGCAAATTCCAGTAAATATGGTAGATATGAATTAAAAATAATTACTTTTTAACTTTCATAATTATTATAGTTGGAATAGTTAATACTTTCACATTATTATGTAGTCAATTCTAATAAATTAAGGATTTTTTTATCATGTTAATAAAGTTAATTTGCTCATTGGATTAACCAATAGAGAAAACATTAATAATAAAAATATGTATGTTTAATCATATGTGTTAATTTATAATGGGACAATAAAGAGAGTGGAAACTAAATGAATAGAAAAAAATGATGAAAATATCAAAAATGATTTAATTTTTAATAGTCAGAATAAAGACATGGAAATTATGAATAATAATACATTAAACTGGGAATAATAATTTTAATATTTTAATTTGATAAGCTTGATACTCAAAATAGGATTTTAATAATAAATTAGAGATTCAAAATAATGATATAGATGAAATTAAAGGACAATTGAAATTCTTAATTCCACTTTCAATTACCCTATTCATTTTACCTATAGGATTATAACTTCAAATAATAAAATTCATAATCATGCTACTTTGTGAAAGTGAAATCTGTCCTTAACCATGTTATATAGTTTGTTAAGAATACTAATGAAAACAAGGTAAATGATGGAGATAGTCTTCGATGACAAGATATTGGTTTATAGTGATATTAATAAGTGCGGTAATTCAATTAACAATGTTAATATAGGAAGACGATTAGTTGATTCATTTGATAATAATGAAAAAGCATTCCATAGTTTTTATTTTATAAATTCTTAAATTAGGTTAAATAATGATAAAAAATTTAGATTTAAGTTTGTATCTAATTACAAATAGAAACAATAAAACAGAAGAAGAATTTTTTAATATTATAAAATCATCTATTCTTGGTGGAGCATCTATTCTCCAGCTTAGAGAAAAAATTGCTGGTTCAAAGGAATTTTATGAAATATCCAATAAAGTGAAAAAATTAACTAACTTCTATAACATTCCTTTGATAATAAATGATAGAGTAGATATAGCAATCTCTGTAAATGCTGATGGTGTTCATGTTGGTGATGAGGATATTGATTGTAATATTATGAGGGAAAAAATAGGGTTTAATAAAATAATAGGGGTTTCAGCTTCTAATGTTGAAGATGCAATAATCGCTGAGAAAAATGGGGCGGATTATATAGGATCAGGTGCAATATTTCCAACAAAAACAAAGGATACAAATGAAATATCTATAAATGAATTAAAAAAAATAGTTAATAGTGTTAAGATACCTGTTGTAGCAATAGGCGGAATAAATAAAGAAAACGTATCTTTATTAAAAAACACGGGAATAAAAGGAGTTGCAGTTATCTCTTCGGTAATGGAAAGTAAAAATCCTAAAAAAACAAGTGAAGAATTAAAAAATAAGATAACAACAATTATAAACTCTTAATACTCATTTAGAATTTTTTAAGGCTTCAACAGCCACTAATTTTTTACCAGCCAGTAAACTAATACTAGCACCACCACCACTACTAATATGGTCTAATTGACTACCAAAACCCATAGCAACTGCTGCAGCACCAATATGTCCACCACCTATAACAGTAAATGCTGGAGAATTAACTATTGCATTTAGAAGATTATCAGTACCAATTGCAAAGTTCGGATTTTCAAAAACCCCTGCTGGACCATTTGCAAAGATTGTTTTCGCATTTTTAATCTTTTCATCATAAATTTCAACGGTTTTAATACCAATATCAAAAACAGGCTTATTTGGAATATTTTCAACATCTGTGTCAATTCGTTTACCATCTTTCTCAATAGCTAAGTCCACAGGTAGTAGTACTTTATCACCAAACTTTTTTAAAATTTTCACTGTTTTATCAATTAAGTAAGAATACCCTTTATTTTCAATAAAATCTTCATTTACTTTACCAATATTAATACCTGCCCCACAAAGGAATATATTAGCAACAAGTCCTGTTGTTAAAACAAAATCAGCTGTTTCATTTACTAAAACATTTTCTGCAACCTCTATTGAATCATCTGCCTTAACTCCACCTAAAACAAAGACACATGGTTTTTCAGCATTTTCAAGTGATTGGGTTATTATTTTAACTTCTTTTTCCATTAGTCTTCCAGCTGCAGAAGGAACCACTTTAGTAAATCCGATTAAAGATACATGAGATCTATGAGCTGTTGCAAATGCATCATTAATGAATATGTCAATATGAGGGGATAGAATATTAACAAGTACACTTTTAGATTGTTTCTCAGGTGAACCTTCCATTGATTCTTCAGAGAAAAACCTCACATTCTCAAGAAGTAAAATTTCCCCATCATTTAATCTGTCTATTGATTGAATTACTTCTGATGAGAAAATACTATCAATATACTTTACATAAATCCCTAAAATATCTGATAATTTATCAGCATGTTGCTTAAGAGTTGTAAAATCAATCTTGCCTGGTCTGCTTTGGTGAGCTAAAAGAATTAACTTAGCCCCTTTATTTGATAATTCCTCAATAGTTTGGGTATGAGCTTTTATTCGTGAATCATCTAAAATAATACCCGTATTTGGATCTACTGCCGAATTAATATCTATTCTAACCAACACTCTTTTACCTTTAACATCAAAATCATCGATAGTTTTAAAATCAACCATTATTTCATCTCAACTACTTAATTTATCTTATGCTTCATTTTATAATAATTTATAGTAAATAATTTATTTATAAATACCATATTCTACTTTTAATTCTATTTTTTAGGTTATATTTTATTTTAGATTCTAATTTAATTTATATTATATTTTAATTAAAAATTAATTATAAAAATTAATAATTAATTATATTTTACTTACTAAGTCTAATAGTGCTTGTTTAGGATCTTTTGATAGAATAATACCTGATGCTAAAAGAACACCTTCAGCACCCAAATCCAAAGCTGCTTTCATATCATCCCCAGTAGATATTCCAGCCCCACATAAAACTTTAATGTTTTTATTAACTGATTTAACTCTTTTAACAGTGCCTTCTACTACTTCTGGTTCTGCTTGGGATACAGAAATTCCTGATCCTATTAGTTCGGGTGGTTCAACAGCTATAAAATCAGGTTTAAAATTTGCGACTGCTTCACTGGTATTTACATTGTTTGTGCACACAATTGAAGTTAAATCATTGTTATTTAATTTCTTAATATTCTCATCAATATCCGCTAAAGTCATTCTTTTTTCTGAATGATTAATCAGAGACCCATCAACCCCAGATTCTTTTAAACACTCTAATAAATTACTACCAGTATGACCACCAGGATTTACATTGTCTATATGTTGAGCAACAATCGGGATTCTTGTTTCTTCTTTAATTTTGTATATGTCTACTGTTTGAGGTCCAGCAACCATATTAATTCCAGTTTCATCAGCCACAATTTCTAATGCTTTGGCTAAATTAAGACCATTAGCACCACTTGATTCTATATATGTTTTAAAGTTAAGTATAACAATTGGCGTATCGAATTTTGACATTTATTAATACCTCGATTAAATTTTATCTAAATTATATATTAATTTTAAAATATAATATAAATTAATTTAATAATAGATTAATTCCTTTATAATATATTAATTTATCTAAAAAGAATCATTTATAATTATAATTTAATTAATTTTGTACTTAAACTATATTATTTATACTTTTACTTATTATTTATATTAAAAAGCACTGTTTAAAATCAATAAATTAATTTTATATTCTATTAAAACAATTTATTTTAAGAATAAAAAAATTATAAATTTTTTAACTTTAAAATACATGTTTTAATTGAATAAGAAATTAAATAGAAAAATAAGAGAATTTTTATAATTAAAATGAGACGAAATAATGGACAAAAAGTTATTAGCAATAATTGTTAGTAATGTTTTATCATGTTACCAATAATCTAAATAAAAATAGTCCTGAGCAAGTATTAAATCGATTCAAAAAAAAAATCAAATAAATGAAATTGGTAATAAAATATTAGTTTAATTGTCAAAAGAACACAAATTACAAAAAATATAATGGAAACTAAAAAATCTTTAGGTATGAATATCACAGATTCTGAAAGAGAAAAAATTATTTTTGATAAAGTTGAAAATATTTCCATTAAAGAAGATATGAAGAATATTATTAAATCTAAATGCAATTAAGTAAAGACTATCAAGAAAAGTTTCATGAGTAGATAATAATGGAAACTTAAATATCTTCAAAATAAGTATTCTCTAAAAGATTAATTATTTATATCAAATTAATTATAATTAAATTAAGTAATGTTTTATAAATTATATAGTTATTAATTAAATTTATTAAAATATAAACAATATTAATGAGGATAATAATGAATCAAAGGGAAATTACCTTATCTGGACATATTATAGATTCTTTAATCTTACCAAAGGCATTAGATATTATTATGGATCAAGGTGGAGAGTTTAAAATATATGAATTTGATGTGGGAATAAGAAAATCGGATATTAGTACAGCGAGAATAATTGTTAGTGCTGATTCACCCAAGTTATTAAACAATATTTTAGATGAATTAAGTGAAATTGGGGCTTCAATATCTGAAATTAAAGAAGTTAAATTGTTAAAATCTCCTAAAGATAAAGTATTACCAACTGACTTTTATTCAACTACAAATCATACAACCCATGTTTTATATGATATGGATTGGCTCTTAGTTGAAAATATTGAAATGGATTGTATGATAATAATTGATAAAGAAAATAAAAAAGCGACTTGTAAGACAATTTCTAAGGTTAAAAAAGGAGATTTAATCGTTGTTGGAAGAGAAGGTATTAAAGTTACTCCTCCACAAAGACCACGGGGTAAGAAAGGCGTTTTTGAATTTATGAACAGTGATGTTTCATCAGAAAAACCATTAAAATCAACAATAAAAAGTATAGCCAATGAAATTAAAGAAATTAAAGAAAATGACGGGAAAATAGCTATTGTGGGGGGTCCAGCTATTGTTCATACTGGTTCTGCTTATTTATTATCAGATATGATTAAATTTGGCTTTGTTGATTATTTATTTGCAGGAAATGCATTAGCAACTCATGATATAGAAAATGCTCTTTATGGAACATCACTTGGTGTTTGCATTAACACTGGAAATGTTGTAAATAAAGGTCATAGAAATCATATCATGGCTATTAATGAAATTAATAGGCAAGGATCTATTAAAAATGCTGTTGAAAATGGAGTATTAAAAAAAGGAATCATGTATGAATGTATTAAAAATAATGTTTCATTTGTTTTAGCTGGATCAATACGTGATGATGGACCACTTCCAGATGTTATAACTGATTCAATTCAAGCCCAAGAGATTATACGTGAATATTCACATGATGTTGATATGGTTATTATGATAGCTACAATGCTACATTCAATAGCCACAGGAAATATAATTCCATCAAATGTCAAAAGTATTTGTGTAGATATCAACCCTTCAGCAGTCACTAAGCTTGCAGATCGTGGCAGCGCCCAAGTGATTAGTATAGTAACAGATATAGGTACATTTTTACCTCTTCTCTATCAAGAACTCACTAAAAAATAAGTCTGTTTGAAAACACTTCTATTAATATAATTATGTATGGGTGATTACAGGTAATTGTTTTTTTAGAATGGATTTATGAATTTTCAATTTGAAAAAACCCACTTAAATTACATGCCAAATTATAAAAAAGATAATATTCTATCTTTTTATTAACTTAGCTTTTTTCATGTATTAATTACTTTTTTTATTAAAAAGTTTAAAATTATTATATGAAAATTAATTATTTATTAAAAATGGATTTTAAACTTTAAAATTATTAAAATCTAATTCTTTGGGTTATAATTATGAAAAAAAAAATATATTTAACAATTGTTGCAATGAATTTTGATTCTGATGAGGAATTAAGTTTTGATGGGGATTTTAATGCTGATATGAGTATTTTTGAAATTGGGGACATTGTTAAACTTGAGAAAGAACATCGAGAACCAGATGATCTTGATGGTGTTGGAGCAAAATCTCTATTTAACGGAAAAATTGGATATGTGGCAAACAATAATTATAGAAAAGTAAGAGGTACATTAAGTGCTGAAATACTTTTTGAAATAGTTAAGGATGATGTTGCTTATGCAAAAATTAAGTTTATCACAGATAAGGAAATTATAGTTGAACTTTTAGACTCTAAAAAATCGAAAAATGAAATTGAAGTCGTTGCATTATTATTTAAAAAAGGGTCTGAAGATAAGGGTAAATTGAAAGTATCTGAAGAGAGTGAAGAACTCAATATAGAAGAGGATTTCCTTGAGGATTCTATTTCACTAACTCAAGAATTAGGTAATATGGGTGTTGAATTTTCTAAGGCTGATTTGATTGCAAATGAAGATAAAATTAAATCTTTCTTAAAAAATAAGTTCGGGGACACAGATATTGAATTTTCTGATGATAATCTAACGGAAGATGAAGATAAAATTAAATCTCTCTTAAAAAATAAATTAACAACCATTACAATAGAAAAATATTTAAAATCAAAAGGTCTTAAACCAATTGATTTCGAGATATTCTCAAAAGGAGCAGATACTGATAGTTTTGAAGTTCATGTTATATCTCAATTGAAAGAAGAATTAGAATTGGATAGTAAACCTCCAATAGATCATGAAGAAATAGCTATTTTAGCATACAAAGAAGAAAAGTTGATAGACAAGTATTTTGAAATAAAGGAAAAGGTTTTAGATATTGATAGCAATATTAAATTTGAAATTAAGAAAGATAAATTAGAGTTTCACACTGGAATTCATTTTTTAACAATTTCCATTGAAAAAGATCATGTTTTAACATCCATTAAAACCAGTAAGCAATTAGATTTAGATGATAAACTGGAAGTACATGATGAAAATACTGATAATGAAGACAAATCTGAAAATACATATAATGTTGTTATTAAAGCAGATGAAAACATTGATAATTTAATTGAACTTGTTAAAGAAGTTTTAAAGTAAAATATTAAGTGTTTTTAATTAATCTATTTTAAATAACAATAGGATGTGTTAAATTTGGATAAAATAACTTGTAATGAGATATTTGAAAAATTTAATAAATTAAAAGAGTTTGAAAAAATATCAAAGAAGGATTTATTAAATATAATTCAACCATTATCTAAGACTGTTTCTGTTTATGACTTATCAATAGCTACATCTGTTTTAAGAGAAAGTGGTAAGTATATTCAGATGAATTATAGGGAAAAGTATTTAGAAATATATATAAAGTATTTTATCTTGCGCTTAAAAGATATTAATCAAGATAAAAATGTTTATGGATGTTATTTAAATAAAGATGAATTGTTTGATTCAATAAACATTCTTAAAATTCAAATGTTAGAAGAAATTAATGAACATACTAATGACAAATTTCCTTTAATATATACACTAATAGGATTATACACTACTTATATTCTACAAGAACCTATTCACCCTGTTGGAACACCTTTTCCAGGAAATATGGAAGTTACATTTGAAAATAATGCTTTTCGTTGCCCTGTTAAAAAGAATAATGAAAACAATCCAAAAGCAGTTTGTAAATTTTGTATTGCAGAACAAACTGATTTAGATTAATATAGACTTAAATATTATGAATTCTATTTTTAAACCCCTTAACCTTAATTCTTTTACTTTTATAATATTTAAATACATCTAATCCCCATTGAATACCATCAGTTGAATCATCTAAATTATATATTGAATTATCCTATCATCCATCTTTAAAGAATAGAGTTAATAGAGAAAATTTCTTTGAGTTTATTAAAAAGATTTTTAAATCAATATTCCAAAAGCTTATTCTATTTTTTTCATTTAAAATCTAAATTTCATCATGATAGCTATTAAATAGGAGTTTAGATATTTTTTTATTCGTTATAATCTCTAATTTACCTTCATTTAGTATCATGAATTTAAATATAGTATTTAAATGAAGTTTTGAAAATATTGGCATTATTATATTTAATTCATCAGAAAATTTAATTAAATCTAAACTCTTTTCAATTGCTTTTGTTAAATCATTACTTTTTGAAGAAATAATATTCCCCATCTTTTAAAAAGTATGGCTGTTTTAAGGAGTGATAAGGTATTTGATTAAGGCCATGATTATTCCAAAAGTCATGGTGTTGAAGAGTATACATATTTTCAACTAATTTAAAATGTTAATCCTAAAATTTTTCCTTTTGAGGTTATAAAATGTTTTATATGATCTTTTAATAAATCCAAAGCTTTCAAGATCTCTTATGGCATTAAGAATAAATGGCACAGTTCTTTTAATTACCGTTCTTAATATTTCCATTTTAGTTGGACCATTTTCACATTAGATATAACAATGCTGCTGAACGTGGTTTTGATGAAATTATAAACATTATTTCCTCAAAATTACCAAAATCAAATGAGTTTTTTGCTAAGTTATTGAGGTTTAAATCAACATATGTCTTATTTTTAATTACTAATTCATTCATTTTTTTATCTCCGTATTTTAAATAATAAAATAAGATCCAAGATTAAATAATGATTCATTTTAAATATTTTATTAAAAAGTTCAAATCCCCATCACATAGCTTTTTCATCATCAGAAAATAGGATTCTATTTTGATCAAAAATATTATCTTCTTTAAAAAGCCCTAAATATAGGAAATATGATGACTCTATTAACAATACATACACATTTTTATTATTTTTTTTATAACAAGATTTTCATTATTAATACCTTTTTTAATAACACTTCCAATTAATTTGATAAATATCCTCAGATATTAATAAATTAACCTTAACATTTTTATTTATTAAATCTTTAAAAACACCAGGATAATCAGGATGAAGAAAAATAATTATAGTATAAACATCTTCCGAATCTGAAAGAGATTGGATATTAGAGTTATGAATTTTATATATTTCAGTTGATGAAGATTCTATAATTTGGGATTTATTTAAACAATTGACATCTTTTAAGAATTCTTCACCTATATCATTAATTATATGGTTCTTAAAAAGTCAGAAAATTTGCTTAGTAAAGTCATTAATTTACTAGATTTATTTATTTCACAAAATAAGATCTTTGTTAAGCTATTAAGTTGATAACCATCAAAATTGCTGTAAAGAAACTTTTTCTTTGCAAGATTTTTAAAATTTAAAGAAATTGAAGCATAAGTTAAACCTTTATCGAAATGAATTTCTTTAGGTGATGTAGCTATTGAGTTCATTAGTTCTAACCTACTCCGAATTTGTTAAAAACTTCAAATCATCCTTGACAAGCTTAAACTTATCTATTATATTTAAATTCTTATTTCCACATGAAATACTCCTAGCTTTAATTGATACCATAATTATTTGATATATTTTAAGAAATAACAATATAAAATAATAATGAAAATATAATTTCCATATAATAGTTTCTGTTATTACTGAATATATAAGAATTATGACAATTTTAATACAAAATTGAAACATAATATAATAAACTTTTTCATTAAAATTTAAAAAGAAATATAATAATTATAAAACAAAGCAAGTGATAAAATTAGATTTAAAATAAAATGAGAATATATAATTTAGTAAAAATTAATAAAATTAATGGAGTCATTGTTTTAAATAGATAAGTTTAAATATTTTATTTAATTAAATACATTTACTATTTATTTAGAATTACAATATTAAACATTATTTTATTAAGAATATATTATATTACTTGGAGCTTATTTAATGGATTATTTAGACGATAATGAATACTTAAAGAAAATTGTGCCCGATACGAGTAGTATCATAGAAAATAGTATAAAAGAGATTATAGATGGGATAGAATATCCTGAAATTATTATCTCAGAGGCAGTAATAGCTGAACTTGAATATCAAGCAAACAAGGGGAAATCTACAGGAATACAAGGACTTAAAAATATTGAAGATTTACAGAAATTAGGGGAAAAGAATCTATTATCTATAACTTTCGCAGGTAAGAGACCTAACAATTATGAAATATCGTTATCTAAAACTGGAGAAATTGATGCAATGATTAGGGATCTTGCTAAATCAGAGTTAGCAACCTTAATCACAAGCGATAAAGTTCAAAGTTGGGTTGCTAAATCACAGGCAATAAATGTGATATACATTCCTCAGGATATAAATGAAGATATAAAGCTTAAAATATATGATTTCTTTGATGAGGATACAATGTCTTTACATCTTAAAGAAAATGTTGTTCCAATGGCTAAAAAAGGAAAACCCGGGAATATAAATCTTGTTAAACTATCTAATGAAAAATTAAGTTATAATCAACTTCAAGAGTTTATAGATGATATAATAGAAATCTCAAGACACGATTTTAAAAGCTATATTGAAATGGATATGGAAGGCGCAATTGTTGTTCAGTCTAGAGAATTTAGAATCTCAATAGCTAAACCACCATTTTCTGAAGGGTTAGAAATAACAGCTGTTCGTCCAGTTAGCAATGTTTCAATTTATGAATATGAAATGTCCGATATATTAATTGAAAGATTAAAGAATAATTCAAACGGTATTTTAATATCTGGTTCTCCTGGAGCTGGAAAAAGTACATTTGCCCAAGCATTAGCAGAATTTTACTCTAAGGAAATGAATAAAATAGTTAAAACAATGGAATCTCCACGAGATTTACAAGTTTCAGATGAGATTACACAATACTCCCCACTTGAAGGAAGTATGGAAAAAACATCGAATTTACTCTTATTAGTTAGGCCTGATTTTACAATATATGATGAACTTAGAAAAACAGATGATTTTCATATCTTTGCTGATATGCGACTTGCAGGTGTTGGAATGATTGGTGTTGTTCATTCAACTAAACCAATAGATGGAATACAAAGAATAGCTTCAAGGGTAGAACTTGGTATAATTCCTTCAATCATTGATACAAATATATTCATTGAAGATGGTGAAATTAAAACTGTTTATAAAACAAATTTAACCGTTAAAGTTCCAAGTGGAATGAAAGAAGCCGATTTAGCAAGACCTGTTATTGAAGTTCATGATTTTATAACAAATGAACTTAAACATGAAATCTACACATATGGAGAACAAACTATTGTTATGGACATTGATTTATTATCCTCTCCAGAAAAACCAAAGAAAAAATCTTCCCTAGAAAATATAGCCGAAAAAGAAATATTAAAAGAAATTAAGAAGATTATTCCAAAATCAAGACTTAAAATTGAGTTTATCTCTAAAGATAGAATAGATCTTTATATTGAAAATAGATATGTTCCTAAAATAATTGGAAAATCAGGTAAGAGAATAGCTAAAATAGAAGAAAAATTAGGAATAAGTATTGGTGTTGAAGCAATAGATGAATTAAATGAAGAAGTTAAAACATTATATCTTGAAGTAAATAAAACTAAGAAATTTATAAGTTTATACTTTCCAAAAGAATTCGTTGGTGAAGTTTTTGAAATATATGCTGGAGATATTTATCTACTTACCTCAACAGTTGGTAAGAACGCATTAGTTCGAATTAGAAAAAACCTTGAAATAAGTGACTCAATCACAAATGCCTTAAAATCAAATGTTCCCATAATTGCTAAGAAAGCAGTGTGAAAGTAACAGATTGAAAAAATTTATCCCTGATTATAATAAAATTTGTTTCACTTAAATAAATTGATCATGATTACGGTAATCTGTGTTTCAATAAAAGCAGCGATTATTAATAAAAATATGGATATCACAAGTAAAATAAGAGATTGTTTTAATATTTTGTAATTTTTGTTCCATGCAAATTTAAATTTTGTTGTTTCAGTTAAATGGGTTTCATCAGGATAATCGTGCTGGTTTAAATCAAATGAATTTTTAGAAATTATATCTTTAATTAACTTTACTAAAAAAGATAAGAAAACAAGTCCTGCTGCCGCACCTATAATCACGGCGGGGATTTCAAATATTCCATGAGGAGCAATACCTACTAAAAATAATTTTAAATCTACCACTTTAAATCCAAAATATCCAATAAACAATCCATTAAATACTAGAATAAAAAAAGTTAAAATTCCAAAAAATATTCCCCCAGCATATTCTATTAAAATAGCCTTTAAATTGTTTAAAAAAATCGAATCGAAACTTATTTTCACTTCTCCAGAAATTACTTTCCTTTTAAATTCATCAAGTACGGGTTCTAATACTGGTTGTAAATGATGACCTAATAAATATCCTAAAATTAAGGGGAATATAAATAAGATTGTTGATAAAAGTAAAATATATTTATTTTCTATCAAACTTTCTTTAACTTCATTTTTAACTAAATTAAATGATTTTTTAACCATTAAATTTACCTCACATTACAAAATATTTTCAGCTATTTCAATAGATTCGTCTCGTTTAATAGCTAAATTCTCAAAAAGTTCCTTGAGTTTATCTGCTGTCGCCTGTTTACATTCTCCACAAAGCAATGTTCCTTCTTTACAGTGAGTATAAACATTCTCAAGTTTTTTATCTTCTTTTATTAAATGATAAAGAAGAAGTTCATAGACAACACATTTCTCTGGACATCCACCTAATTCTTTTTGTTCTTTTAAACTTTCTCTTCCACCTGTTTTAGCTGATTTAACTTTTTTTTCTACAACATCTAATGAATCAGTTAAGAAAATAGCTGTTTTTGGTTTACTACTTGACATTTTATCCTTATTTAATCCTGAAATAAACCTATGATAAGTTGAACCAGGAGCTATAAAATTAAATTCATCTTTAAATCTAATAACTATGTCTCTTGTTAATCTTATATGTGGGTCTTGATCAATGCCTACTGGAACGACTGTCGGAGTATTTGGAAAGAATAATTCGCTTTGAGGTAGTAAAATATCTGCTACTTGAATTAAAGGAGCATAAAGATGAGCTATATTTGTAGAATTTTCAAATCCATAAATTGCTCTCATCTGAGAAAGATTAACTTTCTTAGATAAGTTAAATGCTAAATCATTAAGTGGTTTGGACTGAGATTGCAAATAAACTTCAACCTTATCTAAATCCAATCCTAAAGCTACATAGTTAAATAAATATTCATTAATAGCTATTTCTCTACCCTCTTTAAATGAGATTGATCTTGTAGCATATGCTTCCATATCAGCTATTGAAATAAATACATTAGCCCCATGTTTTAAATACCATTTTAATTGATCAACTACCATTTTATGACCAATATGCATTTTTCCACTTGGCATCATTCCACTTATAGCAATGAAATTCTTATTTTCAGATATTCTCCTTGCAATAAGATCAAAGTCTCTGTGTCCAAATATAACTCCTCTTTTCATTAATAAACTTGGATTTTTTATATTCATTATAATTTCACTAAACTTTTTTATTCCAAACTGCTCCATAATATCTTCATAATCAACAGTAGAAGAAAATGTCCATGGATCTATCAAGAAATCACCTTTATAATTTAAAATATAAGTCTTAAAATGAAACTACTAAGTTTATATTTATTGAAATAATTTATTTTAAAATTAAGTGTTCTATAAGTATAATTAATAAAAATAATAATACTTTATATTATGATTTTCATCAAATAAAGAAATATAGCTTAATTAACATAAATTTATAACTAAGCTTAATAAAAACAATCATAAAAAAGTATCTCTTTTAAACTATATATATTTTATTAATTATTAAATAAATATTTAGATTTTCTTTTAAAGAGGATTCCACATATTTATTTTTCAAAAAATTTTTATCTGCTTGAATCAATTATTTTATAAAATTACTCATTAAATTTTATTAAATACTACAACAAAAATCAATTTAATAATTATTTAGCTAAAAATGATATTAATTCTTTAATTATTAAATCAATGATTTTTGATACAAAATGGAAATTAAAGTTTTATTTAACGAATTCATGTATTAGCTTACTTTAATTTTTATTTAATTAATTAAAATTCTTTTTAAATTAAAATAATTTAATATAGTTAAAATATAAATAAATTGATTTATTTCAAAATAATATCTTCAAAAAAATAATTGTGCGGAAACCTCTTAAAGAGTTTTTATTATAAGTTATTTTTCACATATTGGTAGATGATAGGTTATTCTATTCTTAATCATATTACAACTTAAAATAGAGTATTTTTATTTAAAATTCAATTTTTTAACCTGACTTTAAAAAATAATTTATATACATGAAGTATGATGGAGAAATAAAAATGTTAAAATTAAAAAAAATAATATATATTTATATTCCTTTTATATTCCTTTTTATAATTTTAATATTACTACACTATTATTGGCATGCCCCTAATTTAGATGATCTCTACTTTGCTAAACGGTTCAATACTTTGTTTATTCTTAATAATTCAAATTTTATCATGTACAGATATACTTCTTGGACTTCAAGGTCTTTAATTGAATTTTTCTTAGTAATACTATCTTATTTACCCCCAGTAATTTGGAAGCTTTTAGATTCTCTCTTATTTTTGATTATTGCTGTTTTAACCCCTAAAATAATCCTATCAAATTTTGAAAGATTATCAATTAAAAAGAAATTTACATACAATATAATATCCAGTATTTTATTATTAATCTTTATATGGAATGTATTTCATGATTTAGGTAGTGCTGGATATATTAGCACCACATTAAATTATATTTGGCCTTTTGGATTTGCAGTGATACATTTTTACTTAATCAAAAAATACATATTTAAAAAAGTTAATATGGACTTATTTAAAAAGACATGCATTTATAGCATGATGATTTTTTCATTGTTATTTGCAATTAACATGGAAATAATGTTAGTTGTTGTTTTTGGAGTTTATGTCTTCATTTTCATATATTTACAATATAAAAAGATAAAAATACCAAAAATAATGCTTTACTTTTATGGTATTGTTATTTTAGGTTTCATGAATTCATTATTATGTCCTGGGAATCATGAAAGATATTTTAGTGAGCTTAAAACTTGGTTTCCTAAATATTCAACTTTTAGCTTATTTAATAAAATAGATTTAGCGACAACTACCCTGTTTTATAACTTAATTACAAAATTTAATCCTATTTCTTATATATTTTTTGCAATATTAGGAATTTACACTTTCATAATATCTAAAAAGAAAAAAATTAGCTATGTTGGATTCATACCCATTTTTTTATTAACTTTTTTTTATTTTATGTTGTTTATTCAGTTTAAACCATTGATAAATTTATTTAGTTATGGTTTTCATCAATGTTTATTATATATATATATATATATAGCTTAATTTATATGGAAATATATTGTCTAATTTATTTACTAATCATATTACCTACAATTTATTGTTTAATATTGATTAAAAAATATAGGGGAAAGAATTTAATCAGTTTTTTATTAACTGGTTTGCTTCTGTTGGCATTTGGATCACAGTTCATAGTAGGATTTACACCAACAATTTGGGCTTCAGGAGGTAGATTTTGGATAATTTGTTGGGCAATAATGATTTTTCCAAGCATTTTATTACTTTATGATTTGTTAGAACATTCTAAAAGATTTAAATGAAAGTTAATTTTAAAAATAAATAATTTTTTTAGGTACTATAAATTATAGTCTTTTGCCAAATTATTTAACTTTATTTATGTATTATTTCAATTAATTTTTATAAAACAAATTTTTTATTAGCTTAAATTTATAAGTTTAAATCAAAATTAAAGACCAAATACGAATTTTTAAAATATAATATTGAAAAAGTAGTTGAAACTAAAAAAGATTAATTCCGTAAAATACTAAAAGGGGATAAATCAAAAAATTCACATATCTTAATAACAGAAGCAACACCAAGATAGGGAACAAAACTATATGTATAAATATTACTTATATCGACTCTTTGTGTATCATTAACATTAAAATGTTTATTTAAATCTGAAATATATTCTTTTTTTAAATTTAAATTAGGTATAAAAAGGTAAGATTTAATAATGTTAGAAACAGTTTTAGGAACAGATATTATATTACTTTTTGGAGTAAGATGTCATTGACTTACATCATATGATTTAAATAAATGGGAACCCTCATCTGGAACACTGAAGGGAGGAATAATAACAGCAAATATAGATCTAAAAATTAAGCAAAAAAATAAAAAGATTAATTCGGGATTAATAGTACTTATTTTAATCATGGGATTCATATTTTTAAAGTAATTTATCTCTTATGAAAATATCTTATCATAGTTTATAAAACCAATTTTTAAACAATATAATTTTTATAATTTATATTATTATTAATATAATTATATATTCATTCTTGAAAAAAAGTATTATATATCTGTGTAGATTTTTTTTTTAATTTATAAATGTTATTCATTTCTTCAGTATTTTTTCCCATTTAATAACTGTATTTTTTAGGGAATAATTTTCTTTAATATCTGAAATGGCATTGTTAAGAATTTCTTCTCTTAGTTGTTTGGTGGTGATTAATTTTTCAAGTTTTTCTTCCCATTCTTCAGGAGTACTT
>JAITXE010000016.1 GCA_031284925.1 Methanobrevibacter sp. | reverse complement strand
AATCAATTATTTTATAAAATTACTCATTAAATTTTATTAAATACTACAACAAAAATCAATTTAATAATTATTTAGCTAAAAAGTGATATTAATTCTTTAACTATTAAATCAATGATTTTTAATACAAAATGGAAATTAAAGTTTTATTTAACGAATTCATGTATTAGCTTACTTTAATTTTTATTTAATTAATTAAAATTCTTTTTAAATTAAAATAATTAATATAGTTAAAATATAAATAAATTGATTTATTTCAAAATAATATCTTCAAAAAAATAATTGTGCGGAAACCTCTTAAAGAGTTTTTATTATAAGTTATTTTTCACATATTGTAGATGATAGGTTAATTCTATTCTTAATCAGATTACAACTTAAAATAGAGTATTTTTATTTAAAATTCAATTTTTTAACCTGACTTTAAAAAATAATTTATATACATGAAGTATGATGGAGAAATAAAAGTGTTAAAGATAATTAAAAAATTTGGATAAAATAGTTTGGCACCAACAGAACCAATATTTTTATTATTAAGTATTATTCTTATCATTTAACCAACCGTATGTTGGTTTAATATCCTTATTTAAAAGTAATAAATATTTTCCTTTAGTTATTTCAGCGGCTTGGTTGTTTCCTTCAGAGAAACTTTTCTTTTCTTTATTTATTAATAATTGCTAAAGCTAATTTTTTAGAAATTTTCTCTAAAAATATTAATGATTTATCAATAGAGCCATTATCAACAACAATAATCTCATAATTATTGTAACAGGGATTTTTTTCAAATTCTAAAAATAATCGTTTGAGATGTTCAAACCCATTCCGATTAAGGATTAATATCGAAACTAATGGTTCTTAATTATTCCATTTGTGTTAAGTGCAATATAATTTTGACCAAGAAGAAGATCGTCATTGTCAAAGACAGAATTTTCCTTGTATCCCTAACATAAGTAACTTATAATGGTGTTTAATGAGGATTTTTTCATTGAAGAATAATCTTGCTTGTTAAAAAGTTCAGATTTTTTGATGTTTTTGCAAAAAACCTTTAAACATTGTAATGATTTAAAAATATATAAAAATAGGGATGATCGTGGATATTTTCATTTTTGTAGATTTTTTTCATCAATGAAAAATTTTAAGGAAATGTTGGTATTTTTAGAAATTTTTATTCTTAGAAAATCAATTAATAAACATAGATAAAAGTGATGTTTCATATGAAATATATGTGGATATGCTTAACATTATTACAATAGATGTTATAACAAAAACATTTAAATAATTTAAATACTTTTTATCAAGATATTTAGTTATTTTTCCATTATTATAAAAAATTAGGAAAAATAATGGTGCGATGGGGATGAAATATCTTCCTTGCATTGCTGAAATAAAGCCAACTCCTGGTGGCGTCCATCCAAATGCCATGAAAAAAATAAGTATTGACAATACAGAAAAAATCATTAAGGGTATTGTTTTCTGTTTCAGTTTTAATTTAAATTTACTTATATCTAATATTGAAACAATTATTAATATTATTAAATATATATAAGTTAAAAATAAAGGCACGGGATTAGGTAAATTTATGTAACCGATGGGACACCATGAAATAAAATTTTGAACATAAAACCCTGACTCCATCATTAATGAGTTTTTTAATGCAGTTAAAAAGTTTATTTGATTTATTAAAAATGAGTTTGATGAATGTGAAAGTGTATTATTGAGAGTATTGTTTGTAAATAGATACTCCCAGAAAATCATTATAATGGATGCAGGTAAAACTATATAAATGAAATAAATTATCCTTTTTTTCATATTTCCAAACTTATATTTAGGAATAATGAAAAATAATAGTGCAATTAAGAAATAAACTTGTTTTGTTAATACTAAACAGATCAATGATATGGATAAAAGGGTTATTTCTTTTTTTTGGATTTTATTCTTACTTAATGCTAATTTTAAAAATAAAGCAATACTAATAAATGATATTGCATTGTTTAAACTATCATATGAAAGTGAAGCAGCTTCATAAAGTGCCATGGGAAGTAATGCAATTAGTAATAATAAATATTTTTGAATTGGGACAATTTTAATTGCATAATAAACAATAATACAATATATTAATAATTGATCAAACGACCAAAATACATTAAAATCAAAGGGGATAAATCAAAAAATTCACATATCTTAATAACAGAAGCAACACCAAGATATGGAACAAAACTAGATGTATAAACATTACTTATATCGACTCTTTGTGTATCATTAACATTTAAATGTTTATTTAAATCTGAAATATATTCTTTTTTTAAATTTAAATTAGGTATAAAAATGTAAGATCCAATAATGTTAGAAACAGTTTTAGGAACAGATATTATCTTACTCTTTGGAGTAAGATGTCCTTGACTTACATCATAAGCTTTAAATAAATGGGAACCTTCATCTGGAACACTGAAGGGAGGAATAATAACAGCAAATATAAATCCAAAAATTAAGCAAAAAAATAAAAAGATTAATTCGGGCTTAATAGTACTTATTTTAATCATAGGAATCATATTTTTAAAGTAATTTATCTCTTATGAAAACATCTTATCATAGTTTATAAAACCAATTTTTAAACATATATAATTTTTTGTATCTTGTTATTATATAATATAATTATTTTAAAATTAATAAGTTTAGTATTTTTTTTATAAATAAATAAAAATATAGTAATATTTTTTAAAAATATTAATTTTAATAAAATTTAAAATATTTATAAATTGCAAAAAAACAGGTTTTTAAACTATATTATTCATTCTTGAAAAAAAGTATTATACATCTGTGTAGATTTTTTTTAATTTATAAATGTTATTCATTTCTTCAGTATTTTTTCCCATTTAATAACTCTATTTTTTAGGGAATAATTTTCTTTAATATCTGAAATGGCATTGTTAAGAATTTCTTCTCTTAGTTGTTTGGTGGTGATTAATTTTTCAAGTTTTTCTTCCCATTCTTCAGGAGTACTT
>JAITXE010000071.1 GCA_031284925.1 Methanobrevibacter sp. | reverse complement strand
AAAATTAAAAAGATTAAAAATTATCTCTTGAGGATAATTATTTAGGTAAAAATACCTTACAAATCATTGATGCTGCAAAAATCTTAAATATATCCCCTATTATAAATGGTATAATACCCATCATAAGTAAAAGATTGGTTTGTGGAAAACTACCTGTGTTTAAATAGTAACAAATAGCTAAAACAATTAAACCTGGTATGTAAATACAAACATAATTAGCTATTAACATTACAGGAAGCATCCCCCTGATTTTTCTGGATTTGGAGTATTTTTCACTAATGTATCCTATAAATATTGAGGCAAACACAAAACCAATTATATATCCCCCTTTAGAACCCAAAAGAATATCTAATCCCCCACTTGCTCCTGCAAACCAAGGAATCCCAAGTATACCTATTATAATATATGTTATTTGAGATAATGAGCCTAATCTTTTACCAAGAATTAAGGCTGAAGTGAAAACAGCTAAAGTTTGTCCTGTTATTGGAACTGGACTCCATGGAATTGGGATTACTATTTGTGCCATAATACCAGTAAAACAAGCTATTAAAATTACCATGAGTCCTTTTTCTACATTTGAAGATTTTTGAACTCTATTAAAGATAAATTCTCTTTTTTTATAATAAGAATCTAAACTAACATTCATTTCTACACCCCCTACTTAACTAGTTATGATTCTTAGAGAGTTAGGTTTTTTAACAATCTCCCCCACACCAAATGCAACTAAATTTTTAACTCCTTTATTTGTTGATATATCCACTAATCTTTGAGAAACTATACCATCAAAGACAATAGAATATATATCTCCAGTTGAATTTTTAATTTCATCGTAGAGATTTTCAACTTTAACTTCTCTTAAACTATTTAAAGTATCATCAAAAATTTCACAATTTCCAGTTCCTTCTAGAGTTTTTAGAACTCTTTTTAAAAGCGTGACTTTATCCTCACTTTGAGGTTTAATATTAATTTTTTCATTAATGACTAATTGTTCAAATGGGATTTTATCTCTTAAAGCTATCATTACTTCATCTTTTTCAAGGTCTTCTACTTCTTTTCCATGAGGGGCTCTTGTGATATAATCTACTTTACCAACTTGTAAAAGTTCTTTTAAGATTAACTCTCCACCATGATCTCCATCAACAAATGCAGTTACAGTTTTCTCTTTTGTTAAATTTGCTATACTTGAAGGAATATTTACTCCTTCTACAGCCACAGCATTTTTAATACCATATTTTAAAAGATTTAAAACATCTGCTCTTCCTTCTACAACAAGAATAGCATCTGAAGTTAGGACATTTGGTCCTGCAGGTAATTTTTCCTTGCCATAATGAGATATGTCATGCACTCGCATAGATTCTTTAATTTCTTCAATCATTCTAATGCTTTCAGGAGTTGAAACTTCCATCATGCTTTGATAAATCTCTTTTGCACGATTTACTACCTGTTTTCTTTTAACTGCCCTTACATCTTCAACTTTTTTAACCTGCATTGTTGCTTCACAAGGTCCAACCCTATCTATAGTTTCAAGAGATGCTGCTAATATAACAGTTTCTATTCTATCTAAACTTGAAGGTATAATAATCTCACCTTTTGATCTACCCCCAGTTGAATGAATATTTACAATAATTCTCCCGATTCTTCCAGTTCTTTGTAATTCTCTTAAATCTAAATCATTACTTAAAAGACCTTCAGTTTGCCCGAAAATTGCTCCGACAACATCAGGTTTCTCTACAATTCCATTTGCATTTATTTGTACATATATAAGATATTTAGTTGTGGTTAATTCCTCACCTTTTCCCATTTTAACCGCCTCCTTAGGTATTTTTAGGGATAATTTACAAGCTATTAATAATAGCTATATTTATGAGTAATATCTATAATTGTTATCATTAATATTCTTAACAAATAGCTATTAGCTAATTAATAATACCATGATTTAATATTAATAGTGTTTTTTATAAAATCATGATTAATAAGATATAAATATTTCATAAAAATGGTAAATTATTCCGAAATTAGTAATTTATTTGAAAACATTTAATATTAATAATTCAACTATTTTAATATAATTAATAAATACAAAAACAAAAATAGTAATAAAATAAGCTTAAAATTGGAAGCTTAATAAAAGAATAATCCAAATACTTATAAAGATTTTTAATATTTATTTAAATCTTAATTATCTAAATTTTAATTATTTTAAAAATTTATAGAACATAAATCTATAAAACCCTGTTTAGTTATAGAATTTAGCTATTTTACAATTTAAAACCCTAATGAGAATATCCACATGAATTATAAAACTTTAATGAATTAATACTCGCTTAATTTTGTCAATTAATAAGTTAATTAATAACAGTGATAAAATAATAAGATTATCTAAAGTATAATGCTTTATTTCCAATTAAATTACAAATTAACATTACCCTATTTAATTATTTCGCATTATTTATCTTAGTTAAATTACTTTCAATTAAATCATTTAAATTAATTAATTCTTTAAAATTAATAAATATGAAAGTTATAATACATATTAATTTATTAAGTATTCATAAAACTCCCTTAATTCTTTAAAATTTTTCATTGATAATATATCCTACCTTTAATTAATATGTAATTAGTTTTAATATGTGTAAATAGTTAAAAATTCATCTAAATTTTAAATAATTGAATAAAATAAATATTATAATTTTAATTAAACAGCTAAAAAATAAAATATTTTTTAAAATTTAATATCCATTATAAATATTGGTAAAAGATAAAACTTATTTTATTATAATTGTAATTATATCAATTTTAGTTTATTCTTTATAGTATATAAAAATTTCTATTTTAACTTGAAAATTTTTATTTATTTAAATATATGAATTATAAGAAAAGATATTACTAAAAAATAGATTAAATAAATTGTAAAGAAAAAGTTATTGATTTTTTCTTTAAATTATAAATAAATTGAAAAATTATACTAAATAAGATAATTAAATAGTACATGAAATATGAATTAATAATAAAGTGATTTGTGTGGGAAATTCATGAGAGATGTGAAATTGTTATCTTGGAATGTGAATGGTATTCGGGCTGCTAGAAAGAAAGGGTTTGTGGAATGGATGAGAAGTAATCCTGGGGATATTATATCTATTCAAGAGACTAAAGCACATGTTGAGCAGTTATCAGATGATTTATTAAATATCTCTAATTATGATGGCTATTTTAATTCAGCTCTTAGGAAAGGTTATAGTGGGGTTGCTACATACACAAATATAGAACCTAAACTTGTTAGTTCTGGATTTAATGTGGAACAATTTGATAAAGAAGGTAGGGTTTTAAGATGTGATTATGATGATTTTACTTTAATCAATATCTACTATCCAAATGGTGGTATGAATGAAAAAAGATTAAAATATAAGCTTGAATTTTATGATGTGTTTCTTGATTATGTTAATGATTTAAGGGATAAAGGATTTAATCTAGTAATATGTGGTGATTTAAATACAGCTCATAAAGAAATAGATTTGGCTCGTCCTAAAGAAAACATGAGTGTTTCTGGGTTTTTATCTATAGAAAGAGAGTGGGTTGATAAATTCTTATCAAATGGTTATATTGATACTTTTCGAATGCTTAATAATAAACCAGATAATTATACTTGGTGGAGTTACAGAACAAGAGCCAGAGATAGAAATGTTGGTTGGAGAATTGATTATTTTTTTGTTAATGAAGAATTTAAAAATAATGTAACCGATGCCTATATTTTATCAGATGTTCAGGGTTCAGATCATTGCCCAATAGGATTGAATTTGAAAATTTAATTAATAAAAAATGAATTGTTTTTCTTCTTCAGATTTTTTAATAAAATATTAGGTGGGAAGATTTTATCATTCATCTCTATTAAAAGACAAATATATATTAATCAATGTTTTAAGTATAATCCTAAAACTAAACCGAGAACCGCCACGACAACAGAATCCGTAATAATGAGTATTCCATTTATCCGACTAATATCTTTTTCTATATGTTTTATATCATTCT
>JAITXE010000086.1 GCA_031284925.1 Methanobrevibacter sp. | reverse complement strand
TATGAAGCACCATCACTTGTAGATATTACTTCTGCTCAAGTATCAGGAGTATCCTATAAAACCATTGGTGAAGCAGGATTAGAATACTTAGAAGAATTATCCAATGATAAAAATAAATCTTTAAAACATGAAAACAAACTTGTATCTATCCCTTCAACATTAAATCCAGCAGGTATTGATTTAGACAATTGGGAAAAGTTAGGATTTCCTATAGAGTTTAGTAAAAAACAGAAAAAAATCGTGAAAGCTTACGGGAAACTTGGAGTAAGTGAAACCTGCACATGTACACCATATTTAATTGGTAATGTTCCTATCTTCGGAGATCATGTATCATGGTCTGAATCTTCAGCAGTAACCTACCTAAATTCTGTAATTGGTGCCAAATCAAATAGAGAAGGTGGACCAGCAGCATTAGCATCATCTATTTGTGGAAAAACAGCTAAATATGGCTATCATGAAGAGGAAAATAGAGTTGCAACAGCTATCTTTAACATAGAAACGGAAATATCAGGACTTGACTATGGAACTTTAGGATATATAGTAGGTAAAGAAGTAGGAAATGGAGTCCCTTACTTTATCCTAAAAAATAAATCTACAAATAGTGATTTTAAATCCCTTGGAGCTGCATTAGCTTCATCAGGCGCAGTTGCATTATATCATGTGGAAAATGAAACACCAGAATATAAAACAGCACAAAAAGATGAGAATTTTAAAAACCTTGAAAAAATAAATATAAACCAAGACGATATTTTAACAGCAAAAGAAACCCTAACAACCACAAATGAAGAAATTGACTTAGTCTGTTTAGGATGCCCACATGCTTCATTAGAAGAAATCAGAGAAATAGCATCATTTATTAAAGGTAAAACAATTAAAAATCAATTATGGGTATGTAGCTCAATTAACATCAAAACATCAGCCAATAGAATGGGATATACAAAAATCATTGAAGATAGCGGAGGTCACATTGTATGTGACACCTGCATGGTAGTATCCCCAATAGAAGACATGGGCTATAAAAACATAGGAGTAAATTCAGCAAAAGCCGCCAACTACATACCAAGTATGTGCGGTCTAAATGTTAAATATGATAAGTTTGAAAACCTTATAAAGTTCAAAAGAACCTTTTAAAAAAAAGCTTCACTAAAAGAGAATAATTTAGAAGCTTAAATTTTCTAATTTGATTTTTAAATTCAAAAATAGAGAATTTTAATATTGTGATGATGGATTTTCAGGTAAAAAATATCATTTATTCTAACAAAACTTAAATTTAATATATTGTAATACAATACAAATATATTTATTCATATTTTCTATCTTGTAAGATTATCTTTTTTTAGTTTCCAAATGACTGAAATCAATAAAATCATAGCCCAAATAAATAAAATTTCCCAAGATATCGCGAATTTTTCTAAATTTCCCGTAATCCATGAATTTCCCCAATAATTATATAGAATATAATAAATTTGACTTGTTGGCAAAAATTTCACAAAATTTAATACATATTGTGGAAAAGAGCTAATATTACCAAAAGTACCCGTGAAAACCATTAAAACAAACATTATCACTGTTGATGTTTGTTGAGCCACTTTCTCATTCTTTGAAAAAGATCCTATAAAGAAACCTATGAGAAAAATTATAAAAGCAGACAAAAACCAAAGTAAACAAAAAATTATAAAATCATTAAATGAAGGTAATATTAAACTATAGAATAAATTAGATGAAATAATGACTAATAATGTACTAATAAATGATAATATAATGTATACAAATAATTGTGAAAATATAATGTGATATAATTTAAATCCTTTTAAGATATAGGTTTGCCAGAACTTTTCAGAACGATTTATACTGACTAATATTGAGAAACTAGTAATTCCTGAAGTTAATAATGTTAATAGGCTCAAAGAAGGAAAATATATATCAACAAAATGAACATTCCCAGATATAATTGGATTTTGGCTTGTAGTCATTAATGTAAATAATAATAATTGAGGGAATAAAAAAGAGAAAAATATAGAAATCGGAACTCTAAATACCATTTTAAATTCAAGAAATGTAAATTGAAGTAATTTATTCATATTTTTTCCTCCTGTACAATTTTATGATATAATTCGCTAATGTCTGATTCTAATATGTTATATGTTGTTATTTTATCAATATTTTCGTTGATTAATTGTAATAATTCATTGTTTTGTTGCTCATTCACTATTAGCTGGATAGTATCTTCATCAATATTTCTCACATTCTTGAATCCATAAGAATCCAGATTGATTTTAGTTTTCATTTTTATAATCACTTTTTTGTTTAATCCATATTTTACTAATAATTCATTTTTCAACCCTATTTCAATTATTTTGCCATTTTTTAAGAAAATTAGTCTTTCTGATAATTCTTTAACTTCTTCTAAGTAGTGTGTAACCATTATGAAAGTTTTTTCATGTTTTTTAAGTTCATTTTTTAAGAAATCAATCACGTCTTTTCTTGTTGTAGCATCTAATCCTGTAGTGACTTCATCAATGAATATAATGTCTGGGTCATTTTCTAATAATATGATTAAAGATAGTTTTTTATATTCACCTGTAGACAATTCTCCAATTTTTTGATTAAGATTCCTTTCTAAACCATATTTTTTTACTAAACTATCATATTCCCCTTCGAATAAAAACAAATCTAAAATCTCTTTAACTTTCATTAATTTATAGAATGATTGATCTTGACTATGAAAACCTATTTTATATTTTGGAAGATTTTCAAATTCGTTTATTATATTTCCTTTTGTGATTCTTTGCATTTTAAGAATAACATTAATTAATGTGCTTTTTCCTGCACCATTAGGTCCCAATATTGCAATATTTTCTCCTTAACTAATTTTTAGATTAATGTTCTCCAAAATATTTCTATCTTTTATTGTTAAGTTAACATCATTTAAAATTATTTTCTTCATAAAATTTCCTCAAGGTAAAGGGTGTGGAAAAACATATTCACACCCTTTTGTTTTTAAAAATCTCGGATGATTATAAAAGCACTCATTAGGAACACAGACAGGTAATAATTCTGGAATCATTGTTCTAAGCACATACCAATTATTTAAACCGAGCTCTGTACATGTAATATCATAACAACCTAAATTGAATCCATTTTTATTAATGAAACTCAGGATTCTATTTATCATTTCATTTTCATTTATCAAATTTATACTATTTATATTTTTTCCCCTTTTATTTTTTTCTTTAAAAAATCCTTTTTTTCATCCATTTGAATTTCACTCGCCCAAAAAAAGAGAATTCGTTTCTAAATCATTGAATTTATTTTTTTCATCATGTGCTTTAATAAATTTATCATTATTATAAAAAAAACTTCCTTATGTATGTTCCATTACTACAGATGCTTCTAAAAAACCTCTATATAGAGCATTATAAGGTGAATTATCTCCTTGAATTCCAAATGAGAATGTTGGGTATTTGTCATCTATAATGAATATACCAAAAATTGGGAAAGGTTTATCTAAAGTCAAATCTAAAATTAAAAGTTCTTTATTTTCTGGATAAATGTTCATGCTTTTTATTATTAAATTATGGTATTATCTAATCCTAATTATTTATAATAAAATCAATCATAAAGCATTAAATTAGATAAAAATCAAATAACACTGCTTAAAATTAACAATTAACCAATATCCCCCCCATATGTACATCTTTAATAATTAAATTATATTTCAAATAATAGGAATTTAGATTTTTAAGTTTCAATCATTCTCTTAAATTCATTGCAATTGTTAAATCATGAAAAAAACATGACCCCCAATAAAATACTTATAAAAATACAGTTTAGCTAATAAAATGTAAATATATCTGTATTTCATTTTTATTGCTTCATATTTTCATAAATTTTAAAAAATTCGTGATAACGCTCTTTATATTTTTATAGAGCCATAATTACTAAATAAAAAAATAAATTTTTTGAATTAAAATCATGCATAGCTTTTAGATTAGAATCTTTCCTGAAAACATCAAAAATTATAATTAATTTATCAGACTTAATTCACAAGCAATAGCTATTTTACCAGGTATTTCCCGTTCAGGAACTAGAATATCAACAGGATTACTTTTAGGTCTTGATAAAGAATTTGCAGCTAAATTTAGTTTTCTATTATCAATCCCAGTTATTTTAGGAGCAGGATTAACAGAAATTGGGGATTTAGGAGCAAATTTAGATGCAAATTCAATGTTATACATAGCTGGATTTTTAGCAGCTTTCATATCAGGATATTTAGGAATTAAAGTACTAATAAAATTCATTAAAGAGAAAAGTTTGGATTTATTCGCATACTATTGCTGGATTGTAGGAATATTAGTTATACTGTATATGTTTATAAGTGGTTGAGGATTTAAAATGTATCTTAATAAAGAAGAAGAAAAAATGTATCAAGGAGAATATGGATCTACCATAGCTAAAAGTATGGAAATATTAGTTGGATTAGGAGAC
>JAITXE010000027.1 GCA_031284925.1 Methanobrevibacter sp. | reverse complement strand
CCTGTTGTAGCTAATATTATGGCACCTCCACCGAATAGTGGTAGTGAAGATATCATTGCGATTAATCCATATTGAAATGCAGCATTAAGAACACTTATTTGTTTAACAGATGAAACTATACCAATATTAACGATTCCTGTTAAAGCAACAAATAATATGAAGTTAAAAAGATCACCGGTAATCATAGCTCCTGTCGTAGCTATTCCACAGACAATAGCTAAAAATCTTCGTGCTTTAAATTCATCAAGATTAACAGCCACTTTATTATCATTTAAATCCCCAAAATTCGCTTCAACTTGTGTTTCAGTTCTACTAATAGCTATTAAGAAAGTGAAAATTAGTATGCTTACAAACATGAAAAGATGTAAAGGATTTAGATATAAAACAATATCTCCTAAGGGTATAATCCCAAGTAAACCTCCACCTAAACTTCCAATATCCATTTTAATCCTCTTTTTATTCTCTTTTGAATTCTTCTCTCATTAATGTGGCGATTAAACCCATTTTAGATGCTACTTTAAGGAGTAATCCACAAGCAGCTAAAAATAAACTTAATAACCAGAAATCAGGTTTTACAAAGAAAAGTAAGAAACCAATTATCCAAAGACACCATGCAATACCAGATATTGCCCCAATACCATTTATAACTAAAACTGGCAATCCTTGGGCTTTTCTTGATAGTATATATAATAATATACCTCCACCAGCTACTGCACCGCCAGTAAATCCAGTTAAAAATATACCATATCCAATTAATAGTAATGAAATGAAGTTAGGTGCTGTTGTCATAATCTCCATATCTAAGGAGAGAGGCATGGGAAGCAGTGAACTTGATTTTCCTTTTTTTCTCATTTCTCGTGAGATTAAGATTTCAGATATTGCCATAATCTCTGCAAGTTCAACAACTAAACCAGGTAATACTAATGCTTCAGCTAAATCTGTTCCAACTGCACCAACAATTACTAACATAGCTAAACCAACAATATCTGTAAGTATTAAAACATGAATATCACTTTTATTAATACTTATTCCTATAAGTGCAATAAAAGCCACAATAAACCCAGTATATATTGCAGGCAGATACCATAAACAAAACATGGCTGGAACAAATTCAGGTACTAACATTAATCTTTCTCCTCATCTTCCTCATCAGATTCTTCTTCATCATCTTTTTTCATGGTAAAGTTTAAAGCTAACCATGAAGCAATAACAAATGCCATCATAAGAATAGTTGATTCTAATATTGTATCAAAACCACGAGTATAATAAAGTATTTCATCTATTAATCCCCCTGGAGAAGAATAAATAGATGTTCCAAAGTATGGGGATATTTTTTTGAGATTATAAGCTATTGGAGACATATATGAATTTATCATACCTATTTTAGCTGAGTACTGTGGGTACTGTGCAATTGTAATTCCAGAAATTGTTAATATTTCACCACCTCTATCATAAGGAGCGATTCTATCTCCTTGAATCATTTGTTCTTGGGGAGCAGGTCTTGGATAAAGTTGATCAGTATTTAAAGTGAAAGGCACAAGCAATCCAACTATTAAAAACAGACCTAAAATTAAGGAAAAAATCCTGGGAATTCTCTCAGGGTTTGCTAATTTATTCCAGAATTCACTTAAATCCATAATAATCCCTCTATCATTAGATTAAAATTATTCATACTTTGGTTCCTATTTCTTCTAAACGAGTAATTGCTCTAAGTAAGATTAAAGAGATTATGACACTGGTTGCCATAAATGTTAAGAGAGCAAGTGTATGATTATAAGTTAAAAGTATTAAAGATACACCAATACTAGGAATTTCTGTATTTAATGTTCGAACAATAGGATCTTTAACTCCAGGTCCCCATACAGTTGCTAAACTTCCAACAATAGCTAAAAAACAACCAGTATAAAACCAAAGACTTAATTCAAGCATTGTCACTACCTTCTTCACCATATATTAAAATGCCCTTTTCATTTACTTTTTTATCTCTTATTTCTTTTATTTTAATAAGAGCAAGTAAGAATACAATTATGGAAATAGGACTTAAAACAGTCACAATAAAAGCCACATCAAGATATTTAAATGAAACAATAGCTGTAAAGAATCCACCTTCTAAGACTGATAACATTATTATCTTATCCAATGGTTTACCCATTAATGCTATTCCTAATGCACCAATTAACATTAGAAAAATGGATATGTTTGTTAAATTTATAAAATCTAAGAAATTCATTTTTTCACCATGGATTAATTCATTTATTATCTTTAATTATAAACAAGCTCATTTTTTAATCTTTTAAAAGTGTATGCTATTGCATTAGATGATATTGTAGAAGTTATAAAAAAGGCAGATGCAACAATAAACCCAAATGGGGTATTAATATAAATAGTTATTAATGCAGAAAGACCAAAATCTATAACATTAATATAAAGAACTCTTTCAACTCTATTTTTAGTAATAAGAACTCTTATTGCCATTATAATTATTATTATCCCAATTATTTTCTCTATCATGATATCTACCAAAATTTTCTTAAAAAACTATTGTAAATATATTTATTATAATTTAATTCATATCTATTAAATTTATTTATTATTATACTTAAAATTATTCTAATTTAGTTTTTCTATTTAATTTTTTAGCTATTATACCTAAAAGTATAGATGAACTTCTATGATCTAAGCCTTGAATAGTAGTAATAGCTATTACTGTTCCAACTACAAACATCAATGGACTAAAACCAAGTAATGAGCATATAAATACTATGATGGTCATGGATAATGCACCTATTGTTCCAGCATAACCTGGATCCGCACACAACCTGTTGCCAATGAAAACAATTAAAGCAGCCATTAAACCACCTTGAACACCTAAAACCATCACAGCTACTGAAGCAAGCAATGTTCCTGCTGAAGCATCAGGAGAGCATAAAATATTCCCTTGAAAGAATCCACCAGATAAATCCCCACCTCGTTTTTTTATAGAACGACCTACAATATCAGCACCTTTAACACCTGGAGCTTCTGGTAATCCAAAATAAGTATCAATTATTACAAAATTTAGCCATGAAATAATACTTGCAAGTATCACACCAATAATTTCATTCATTACTCATCACTCCACATTAGAGGTTTAGGGAACAAATAATCAAATAGATATTTTACAAATAATCCACTGATAATACAAATTATCACAGCTAAAATAATCCCATCATAAATCCAAAAAAATCCAAGAGAATACACAAAGCCCAAAATCCCAATAGTTATTATTGGAGTTGGAAACAGAGCACTTTTAGTCCAAGAAAACCGTATTGGTTTCTCTGGAACTAAGGGTAACTTTAACACAACTGCAACCACAATAGATAATATAATAGCTATTAAATAATTTAACAAAATATGACTTTCACTTATTACCATGTTATTTATTTATGGGTACTATTAATATATAAATATATATTATTTAAGATTAGAAAATTCATACTATAAAATAACTTCAGATTAAATTAATGTTTTTAATAGATAAACATGATTTTTAAGAATTGAAAACCCCCACCATTTTATGATTTCTAAAAATCAAAATTATTTATATGGGTTGTTAATATAAATGTTAAAAACAAGAGATTAATATCTAAAAACAAAATGTTTTATATTTTGTTAAAATCTGTGCATAATTAGTTTGTTTTCTTCTCTTTTAGATAAAGAAGTTTTATAGATTTTTAAAGATAATATTTGAAACTTTTATTATAAATTCAGGATATGGGGATAAAAATATTAAAATTAGTTTAGTAAGTGGAGCAATGGAAGGTCCTACTAAGTTAAATGCTTTTGATAATGCTTTAACAGTTGCAGGAATTGGTGATCAAAATATTATAAAGGTTTCAAGTATGCTAAATGCTAAAACTCAAATTGTTGATTTACCAACTTTTAAACCAGGGCAAATGATTCATTGTGTACTATCCTCACTTTCTTCAGATAATCATGGAGATAAAATATTTGCATCTGTATGTGTTGCTATTGGGGATCAATTAGGATGTGCTGTTGAAAAAAGTGGGATAAATTTAGACATTGATAAATCTTTAAAAGAATTAGATGAAATGGTTTCTTATATGATGAAGGTTCGTGGAGTGGAAATTAAACATAAGCATGTTAAATATGTTGAACATATAGTAGAAGATATTGGTTCAGTTGTTGCATCAGTAGTTTACATTGAGGATGATGAGTGAATGTTTTCATCAATATATAATCCAGGAATATTTCTTTATTCTAAAACATTTAAAAATATGGGGAGACTTGATAATCCATCATGGGGAATTGTAGGTATTCCTTTTGATAGTACCTCTTCTTATAATCCTGGAACAAGAACAGCCCCTACCATGATAAGAGAAGGTTCATTTTCATTAGAATCATACAATATGACTTATAAAAAAAGCATTACAAGCGCTGATTTTTATGATTTAGGTAATATTAATGTGGTGCATGCTAATTTTAATGAGACTTCCAAAATAATTGAAAATACTATTGAAGAATTATCCTCTGTTAATTTAAAACCTTTGCTTTTGGGAGGAGAACATACCATAACTTTATCGGCATTAAAAGCATTATCAAAAGAGTGTAACATTGAAGAACTTACCGTAATTGATTTTGATGCCCACTGCGATATGGCAAAGGATGTTCTTTTTGAAAAATTCACACATGCTACTGTAATGAGAAGAGTTCATGAATTAAATCCTAAAGAGATAATTCAAATAGGTGTTCGCTCAGCATCAGATGAGGAATATGAATTTATTAAATCACAAGAAAATATAACGATTTTTGAACCTTCCAAGTTAAGTAATGATAATTTATCTTCTCTTAGAAAAACTATAGAATCCATTGAAGGACCTATTTATCTTTCAATTGATTGTGACGGATTTGATCCTTCTATCATTCCTAAAGTAGGTAACCCTCTTCCTAATGGGATTTCTATGGATTTTTTTGAGAAAATATTGTCTGAAATTTGTAAAAAAGAATGTATTGGTTTTGATATTGTTGAATTAGCGACTAATCTTATAGGAGATAGTTCTTCTGTTGCGGCTTCAAAAATAGTTCATGATTTTTTAACATTGGTTGGAAATAAATGATTTCATATTTATTAATGGCTATTAGCATCACTTCAACAATCTTATATGTTGTGGGAGAGATTTTTTTAGTCAAGCACAATGTTGTAACTTTTTACATGTTCATATTCTCAGATATTTTAATAGTTATACAATTATTCTTAAATAATACTATTGTTGCAAATTTTAATGTTGCCTTTCTTCAGATATTTAGTATAACTATGAGTTTTCTTGCAATATATAATTGGAAAAGGATAAAAAAAGCATAAAGTATTTATAAAATTTTTATAATTATTTAATGTGATAATCATGGATTATAAAGAAAAAGTAGAATTAATTGAAAATGGAACTTTAGAAATTATAGATTTAAAAGAGTTAGAGGAAAAGTTTAAAAAATCCAAACCAATAGTTTATGCTGGATATGAACCATCGGGGAAAGTTCATTTAGGTCATGCAATTACAGTCATGAAATTAAAACAATTACATGATATGGGATTTAAAATAAAAATACTTTTAGCTGATTATCATGCTTATTTAAATGGTAAAGGAACAATGGAAGAAATTCATGAATTATCTGTCTACAACCAAAAAGCTTTCAAATCATTAGGTTTAAGTGAAGATACTGAGTTTATTCAAGGTTCAAGCTATCAAACCACAGTTGAATATTCTGATAAGGTCTATAAGTTATCAACTTTAGTAAGTTTAAAGAGAGCTAAACGTAGTATGGATCAAGTTAGTAGGCATGATGAAAATCCAAAAGTAAGTAGTGTATTATACCCTTTGATGCAAGTTGTAGATATGCTGTTTTTAGATGTAGATGTTGCATTAGGTGGTATGGAACAACGAAAAATACAAATGTTAGCACGAGAGAATTTATCTAAAATTGATTTTAAACCCCCAGTTTGTATTCATACCCCACTTTTGCATGGTCTTGATGGGGATGAAAAGATGTCTTCAAGTAAAGGAAATTTCATAGCTATTGATGATGAAGAAAATGTAATTAAAAAGAAAATAAAGAAAAGTTATTGTCCAATGAAAGAAATTGAAGCCAATCCAATATTTGAAATAGCGAAATACTTCATATTCCCAAATCAAGAAAAGATTTTAATTAAAAGAAGTGAAAAATTTGGGGGAAATCTCGAACTCAATGAAAATGAATTAAAAAGCATGTATGAATCTGGTGAATTACACCCATTAGATTTAAAAAATGGGGTAAGTGAATTCTTAATTGAATATTTAAAACCAGTTAGAGAGTTCATGTTAAGTTAATTTAATTAATATTCGTGCATTTTAAAATTATTCATTAAATATTATATTTTTTAAAATTATATTAAATAAAATATTATTCTAAAGTTAAGAATAATTAAGATAAATATGCTAAGGAATAAAAGTATTATTAATAAATTATAAAAACTATAAAAATGAATAAAAAGGTCATGATTTAATAAATAAAGAATAATATTAAACTAAGCAATGGTGTTTTTATGCTTTATGAAATGAAACTTCCAAATGGTGTTGGAGAAAAAATGCTTGCAGATGCAATCGCTAATTTTGATGTTAAATTAAAACACACGGATTTTGGCCCAGTATTAACTGGTGATATAGATGAATTAAAAAATGCTGAAGATTTTATTATAAAATCACTCAATGAAAGACTTAAAGAACTTGGATAGCTATTTTATAATTTTATAAGATATTTTATTTGGATTTAAATACAATACCTTTACTTAAAACATAATTCAAGATGATCACAACCACTTGTGCAAAAATTTTCACATAATTATCATTAAAAGTTAAAGTAGTAACGAGCACAAATAATAATAGGTTTTCTATTGTAAATGAGAAGAGTCTACCCCCCGTAAAAAGAATAAATTCACGAGGTATTTTCTTACTTTTACTTTCAAATACCCAAAGTTTATTTGTAATATATGCAAATATGATTGAAAGAAACCATGCAATTGTATTTGTTATATAAAGGTCAATATGGTATATGTCACGAAATAGCATGAATACTAAAATATTAACTACAGTTGCTAATACACCAAATACTAAATACAGAATAATTTCTCTATTTTTTAATAATGAAAATAGCTTGTTTATTATTTCTTTAATCTGGATAATAATCGCCCATGGTAATGATTTAATTAATATTTATTAAACTATTTTAGCTTTAATAATTTTATATCTTTTTATAATAATATTTTTATTATAGAATATCTTATTATAATAACTTAATTGTGATTATTTAATAAAAAATTAAAAATATTAAATTAATAAAAATTAAATATAATAATAAAAATTTAAATATAAATATATAACTCATTTTAATAATTAATAAATAGTTTCATATTAATTTTTTAAAGAAAATAAAACTATTAAAAAGAAGAAAAAGTTTCTTTAAGTTTTTTAAATACTTATTTTTTCCATTAAAAAATCTTCAGGAGGCAATGTAGTTATGACTATCTTAAGTGATAAGGATATAAAAAAATATTTGCTTGATAAAAAAATTGTTATAGAACCATTAAAAGACTTTGAAAAACAAATTCAACCTTCTTCTGTTGATTTAAGAATTGGGAATGAATTTAAGTCATTTAGAGTTATAAGAAAACCTTTCATTGATCCAAAGGATTCTACTGATATTTCTTCATATATGCAATCCGTTTATATTCCTGATGAGGAGTATTTTATTATACATCCTAATGAATTTGCATTGGCTACAACATATGAAACTGTTAAAGTCCCCAATGATTTAGTTGCAAGAGTAGAAGGTCGTTCTTCAATGGGGAGATTAGGAATAACAATGCATGTAACAGCAGGATATATAGATCCTGGTTTTGAAGGGAAAATAACTTTAGAAATATCTAATATAGGTAAAATGCCTGTTGCATTATACCCTTCTCAAAGAGTGTGTCAAATTGTTTTTGAAACAATGACTTCAGCATCAGAAAAGCCTTATGGACACTCAGATAGAGATAGTAAATATATGGGGCAAAATAGACCAGAAAGTAGTAGAATTAAATTAGATTATGAGTTACAAAATAAATAATATTATTAGTATATTTTAGGGGTTTTTATTTTTGAATCATGAGAAAATGTCAAAAGTTAGTGCAGATAGAGGTTTTTTATGGCCATCATTTGAGATTTACTCTGGAATTGCAGGGTTTACAGATTATGGGCCATTAGGAGCATTATTAAAAAATAATATCCTGCAAAAGTGGAGAGAAATTTACATTGTAAATGAGGGATATTATGAGATAGAAAGTCCAACAATAACTCCTGAAGAAGTTTTAATAGCATCTGGACATGCAAATAATTTTACAGATCCTATGACTCAATGTGTTGGGTGTAAAAATGTTTTTCGTTTGGATCATATTATAAAAGATCAAACTAATCTTGAAGTAGATGGTTATACAAATGAAGAACTTGATAAGATTGTAAAAGATAAAAATATTAAATGTCCAAACTGTGGGGATAAGTTAACTGAATCATGGAATTTTAATTTAATGTTTAAGACTAATATAGGGCCAAAAGGAAATAAACCAGGATATATGAGACCTGAAACTGCTCAAGGAATTTTTGTAATGTTTAAACGTCTGAGCAGATTTTTTAAAAACAAATTACCTTTTGGTGTTGTTCAACTTGGTAAAGCATATCGAAATGAAATATCTCCTCGCCAAGGAGTTATTCGACTTAGAGAATTTACTCAAGCTGAAGCAGAAATATTTGTTAATCCTCATGATAAATCTCATCCAAAATTTAATGAAATAGCTAATGAAATATTCACTTTAAAATCTAATAAGAATCAAATAGAGAAAACTGATTCACTTACTTTAACAGCTCAAGAAGCTTTAGATAATGGGATTGTAGCTAATGAAATCTTACTTTATCAATTATATTTAGCTAAAAAATTTTTAAATGAAATCGGAATTTCTGATAATGTTTTAAGAGTTAGACAACACCTTCCAAATGAAATGGCTCATTATGCAAATGATGCTTGGGATATTGAAGCAAAAACAGACAAGTTTGGATGGGTTGAAATTATAGGGATAGCTGATAGAGGAGACTACGATCTTTTAGCTCATTCTAAAGTGAGCAATGAAGATTTAAATGTTTATATTGAATATGTTGAAGCTAAAACTATTAAAAAAACTATTATAAAACCAAACATGAAAGTACTCGGTCAAAAATTTAAGAATAATCTTCCCAAAATTAAGGCTAATTTAGACAAACAAGATCCTTTAACAGTAAAGGAACAAATAGAAAATAATGGTAGTTATCAGATAGTTATTTCTGATGATACTTTCATCCTTGAAAAAGATGATTTATTCTTTAAAGAGATAGAAGAAGAGATTAAAGGAGAAAAAATCATTCCTCATGTTATAGAACCTTCATTTGGTATTGATCGTATTGTTCATGCTTTACTACTACATTCATTTACTAGTGCAAAAGAAGATGGTAAAGAAAAGACTAAGGATTATTTTAAATTCGAACCAAATATTAGCCCAGTAAAAGTTGGAGTTTTCCCATTGATGAAGAAGAATAACTTAATTGAGATAGCTGAGGATATAAAAGATAATTTAAGACTAAATGGTTTTACAGTAGAATATGAAGCTTCTGGAACAATTGGTAAAAGATATGCTCGTAGTGATGAAATAGGAGTTCCTTTAGCTATTACTGTTGACTTTGATACCATTGAAGATAAAATGGTTACTGTTAGAAATAGAGACACTGAAAATCAAGAGAGGGTTAAAATAGAATCTTTAAATAATTATCTTAAAGAGTTTTATAATAACTAAATTAAATAATTATTAAATAAAACTAACCTGTAAAACACTTTTTTAAATAACACAATACTCCTCCAAAAAAATAAAAAAAATAAAATAAAAATTAAGAATCTACATTAAAATCGTATGTATTAGAATGGCAACCAAAAACCCTTGTACTTACCGATTCTAATACTATAAGCAAAGTCACTACCATTATTAGGGCTAGGGCAAGTCCAATTTAAATCACCAATAGAAAGATAACCAGTGTTATCATTATCAGACACCTTATTAAAAGAAGCATAACCAGTTTTTATTGTTTCCCAAGGATTATATCTGGGAAATCCCTTATAATGTAACAAGGAAACTTCAGCAGAAACATTCCAATTATCACCCTTCAACTCATGCTTAGCAGAATTTAAATTGATATTACCAGTTAACAAATCACCATGTACATACTTCTCAGGAAGATTAAAAGTTGTTTTCCTATTCAAAGAATGAATTGAAAGATTTACATAATCATCATCAGCTGACCAATATTCATGAACAGTTATAATCCTATTACCGTATCCAGTACATTTAATAGCGGTAAGATTAAAGCTTCCATCAAAAAACCCAGAATCTCTAAAAGCATCATTGAAATTTTCAATCCACCAGTCACTAATATCATTACTACTCAGTCAATCACATCTTCTGGTGGATAGGTCCAATACCCATCTTCTTTAGCTGATCCAACACTTCTAAACGGTCATCGTCCCTGAACTTCAAGTACTCACGGAAAGTAATAGCTTCAACAGTTTTACTATTCTTAGTATGCTCCTCAGCCGCAGCTGTAAGGAAAACCTCCAAATCAAACTTACTAACACCCAAATTATTAGCAATAACCTGTTCAGAATAACCCTCTTTACTATATTCCACTATTTTGTAGCTATTCTTTACTAAAATCAACCATATTACTTATAATAACTTGCCAATGTTGGTGATGACTTAAAAATCAGAGATAAAATATATTCAAAAACCTTTGACACTCTTTTTAAAACAGGTGAAAATCTTTCTGTTCATTTTGTTGATAAAGAGCATTATACTACTCATTTAGATTTCCCTTTTTATATTGGGTGGACAATAGCTTCATTAGTTGTCATTTCGTCGTGAGTTATATCAACTCTCCCAACTGTAAGTTTAAAACTTAAAATAATTGTATTTTTAGGGATTTTTTTGATATTAAATTTTTCAACAGCTTCTTCTTTGAGAAATTCAGAAGTGTTGGAGACATATTTTCATGATTTTCCTAAATCTTTAATAGAAATCCATTTTACATCATTTTTATTATTTGAAAACCCTTTTGATTCTTTTTAGGTGGTGTTTTTCTAATACTAAGATCACATATTTCGTCAATTGATTTAATTCGTATTCAAACATTCATTTCACTTAACCTATATTTTATGAAGTTATTTTTCAATGTTATTATGTTATAATTTTATTTTAAATTTATTAAATTTCATATTTTTTACTAATATATTTTT
>JAITXE010000055.1 GCA_031284925.1 Methanobrevibacter sp. | reverse complement strand
CAGAAATTCTTATTTTTCTTTGCCATTTTCTTAAACGATACCATTGTGCACGATTTCTTGCAGGAATATCTCTACCATGAATGTCTTTGTTTCTCAAGTCAATCATCGTGCTTAAACCTCTATCATGAATTGTATTAGTTGATGGAGCACCTGCTCTTGCACGCTTCTCATTTTGTTCACGATCAAATGATCTCCATTCAGGTCCCTCGTCCATTAAGTTCTCAGCTATAACAAGCCCACATTTAAGACAATGAATTTCTGCCCGTTGATAATCCCTTTTAAGCTCTGAAGACCCACAATTATCACATCTAGTTTGTTTTTCAGTTACATAGATGTCACTTTTTTTCCCTTCTGTTTTCCTATCTGAATCCAAATCATTAAGAACAGAATTCTTATTAGTTAAAACAGACACATCATCACTAAGAATAGGGTCATTATGACTCTTATTTTTTACTTTTTCCATGATTTCTTCCCTTTTTTTATCTTTAGAAGATTTTGATGTAAATAAATAATCATCGTTATTATTGTATTTAAACTCCTACTTATTTAGTCTTATTGAAATTTCATGAAGAAAAATTAAAATTTTGTTCTTAATTATTAAAAATAAAGAATTTTATAAAACAAAATATAATCATGTAAATAACAAATTTCATTGATCATTAATTTAATAAATGTGACTAAAATATAATAATAATAGATTTAATAATTAAAATTTATTAAAGAATTAATAATTAAATATATATATATATCTGAAATAGATTATGATATATATACTTTATTTTCATAGTATATAAACTTTGTGGTGATTTATCCATTATTATATTTTCTAAAAATATTAATTTTTTAAGAAAATGATGTGTTGAGACATTAAATTATTGTTTCTCATTATCTTCTTTTTTCTTTTCTCGACCTTTTTTAAGAAGGGAATTAATATCAATTGCATAATGACCTTCTTTATCTGAATAAATTTCTGAACCACCACCTAATAGATTAGGAATATTGACTTCATATACTCCTCTATCCTCTACTTTCACTTGTTCAATAGAACTTTCATCTATTGATTTTTTAATGGGTATTTTTTCCTTTTTTTTTGGCTGTTTTTGATTTACAAATTTGAATTTTTTACTACCACACTTAGGACATCCATTTAAAATATCTTCTTCTTTTAATTCTCGTCCACATTCAGCACAAATATTCAAAATAATCAATCCTTTTTTAATAATTTAATATTTTTTACTACTTTAACATGTATGAATTTCTTAATTAACATAAATTATATTTTTATTTATTCTTTAATTTTAATTTTATTTTTCTAAAAAGTCCTTTTAGAGTATGTGCTTCTCGCCCAGTTATAAATGCTCTACTAATAATGTTTTTAAATGATTTTAAACTTGTTCGTTTTTTATGCTTTGGAAGATTTAATGTTTCTATAACTTCTTCTATCTCTGAAAGCAAATATTCTTTTTCTATGCTTTTTGCTTCATATATATCAATGGCGGAAAATTCATTTTTATCTTTAAATAATTCATAGAGCATAATAGCTACTGCATGAGATACATTCATAACAGGATAAAGTTTATTTGTGGGAATACTAACTATAATATCACATTTTTCAATTTCATTATTATTTAATCCATTTCCTTCTCTGCCAAACAAGATAGCTATTTTATTTTTAAAGTTAATTGTTTTATTTAATTCATCAGGTTTCATAGCTATTCTTGATAAATTATAACTTCCTCCTGGTTTACCTGTTGAACCAATAACAAATTCAATTGGTAATGATTTAAGGGATTCATCAAGAGTTTTATATATTTTTGCATTTTTTACAATATTTTGGGCATGAACTGCATAATAATAAGCTTCTTTTTCAAGTTTAGGTGGATTTATAAGAACTAAGTTTTTTAAACCAAAATTAGCCATAACTCTTGCTATAAAACCTATGTTTCCTAATGATTCAGGTTCTATAAATATGATATGAATGTTATCATAAATATTAATATACTTATCAGTTTCATTCTCTTTAAATTCTTTATTACTCATAATGTTATTTTGATCATTTGTAATATTATCTTTATTAATCATAAAAAACACTTATTTGTAAGTAAAAATGAAATTTGTAGTTTTTATTTATAGTTAAAGGTTTATCATATATATAATTTTTTTAATATTATCTTAAAAGCTTAGGAATATGATTTTTTTAAGAGTTCTAATATATTCATTACTGAAACATTATTTAAACCTTCTTCATTTAATCCATCTTGAATATTATATTGACAAAATGGACATATAGTTATAACTGCATCAACATCAACTTTTTTAACCAATTCAACTTTTTCTTTACTTAATGCTCTAGCTATTTCTGGTTTTCCAGCTTTTACTCCACCACCAGATCCACAACATTGGTCTGAGGATTCCATTTCTATAAATTCAACTCCTTTGATTTTATTTAAAATATCTCTTGGTTGCTTAGATATTCCTTGACCTCTAATAAGATGGCAGGGATCATGATAGGTGACTTTCATACCTAAAGGTTTCATATCAACCGTATTCAATTTATCTACTAAAAACTCACTAATATCTAAAACATCTAATTTAGCTCCATATTTAGGGTAATCATTTTTAAGTGTTGCACCACAACCAGCACATAATGTAATGATGGTGTCATATTTAGATAAAACCTCAAAATTTTTACTTACTAAATCTTTTATAAGATCAATCTGTCCAGTTCTAAGTAAAGGAGAACCACAGCATACTTGTTCTTCAGGAACATCAGCACTTATTCCATTTTTTTTTAAAACATCCATAAGTCCAAAACCAATATCTTGAAGTCTATAATCAACCATACAGCCTGTAAAAATAGCTATTTTATTTCTTGAATCCTTTTTGTGCATATTGATTTTTTTAATAAAACCTTCATCTGATGGTTCAACAGACCTACCAGTCTTAGCTATGATTTTTTTAATATTTTTATGAACATCAAGTGGACCTAAATCCTTTTCATATGCTAAAACCCTTAATTTTTCTATTGCATCTGAAAAGCTGTTTATATTCTTAGGACATACTTCACTACACTTACCACAACTTGTACATGAATAAAGTCCATTTTCAACACTTTCTCTTGTTCTATCTTCTTTATCTCTTGGATCAAAATCAAATTTAGATAAATATCTCATAAAATAAGGTCCTGCAAACTCAGTACTTTGCTTAATTACAGGACAAGAAGATAAACAGGAGTAACATTCAATACAGCTTCTTACTCTTTTTGTATTCTCACAATCAATACTTGGTATAATCAAAGGGTTTTTTTTCTTATCTTCTTTTTTATGTGTTTTGTTTTTAAAATAAGTTTCATCCACTAAAAATAGATTCATAATAGCTACTTTCTCATCAATTTCAGATTTATCCACGATTAAGTCTTTAAGCACTGGAAAATCCAAAGGACTTATAATATCACCATCTCTAAGCTCACTTTTACAAGCTAATACTGCCTCATTATTAAGTTTTAATCCACATGACCCACACTGTGCTGCCCTACATGAACTTCTAAAGCTTAAATTTAGATTATATTTGTTATTAATGTAATTTAAACCATCTAAAATGTTCATTTTCTCTTTTTCTTCAATTGAAAACTTTTCAAAATAAGGCTCTTTATCTTTTTCTCTATCAAACCTTAAAACTTGAATTTCTATCATGAATTTTCCATGCTATTTTTTTAATTAATATTATTTTATTTTAAATTGTTTATAAATAATTATCATAAATTTTTAATTAATGAAATTGTTCTAATAACATATAAACTATTTAAACTATATTAATTTAATTAAAATATGAATAAAAAGATTTGTTATTAAAGTAATTATAATATTTAAATTACAAATGATTTAATCTGAATATTTTACCTAAAGAATAATATATTTTAATTATGATTTTCATGTTTAAAGTAAGTTTTGATTTGCAGGAAACTAAATTAAATATAGTTTCTGATTTAAACCCTGTTTTCTTAAAGGAATTTATAATATCTAAAAGAAATGAACTTGAAAGGTACATAGCTACAAACTATAATTTTTTTAACTCTCATGTTCCTTTAGATATTGAAAGTGAGAGTGAAATTATTAAAACAATAGTTGAAGCAGCTAAAATAGCTAATGTTGGACCGATGGCTGCTGTTGCAGGAACTATTTCTGAGTTAACTCTTAAAGAACTTCTAAAAAAAGGTTCAAAGTTTTCAATTGTAGATAATGGTGGAGATATTGCTTTTTTTAATCAAAATAAAGATATCAGATGCGGAATATACTCTGGTAATTCATCATTTTCAGCCGAACTCGGATTTAAATTTAAACCTCAAAAATCATCTCTTGGATTATGTACATCATCAGGGACTGTAGGATATTCTTTAAGCTATGGTAGAGCGGATGCTGTTTCTATAATAGCTAATAAAGCAAGTATTGCTGATACTATTGCAACAGCTATTGGTAACAGTGTTTTAGGAAAAAAAGATAGTGAAGCCGTTGAAAATGGTTTAAATACAGCCTTAAAATTTGAAAAACATTTCATTGGCGCTTTAATTATTCTTGGAGATCGTATAGCCACCATTGGAAAATTACCAGAACTAATTACTTTAAAAAAAGAAGGAATCTCAAAATTCAAAGAAGATACAATTATTTAATAATGATTTTTATTAAAGAAACTTTCTCTTATCAATACTTTGATTAGAAAATAATCAGTTAATGAGAAATTTTCTTACTATAAAAATGTAAATTAATATAATAAATATATATAATTGTTAATATAATAAAATTTGCACACTATTATAAGAAATTATGTACATGAATAATTGTATAATATTATTGCTTTAATTAAATTTGTTAATTCTATTTTTTTAGTAGTATTAATTATTTAATAGTACATTTTTATTTAATTTAGCATAAATCTTTTAAGAACGGTTTGAAAAAATGAATGGGATATGGTATTATGTTATTGCATTTGCAGTTATTTGGGGGTTGACTTTTTTATTTAGAAAGCAATTTACTAAAATGGGGGTGGATATACAACCACCTATGTTAATGTGGAAAACTACACGTTTTAAAAAAACAATTGATAAAATAGCTAATAAATCACCTAAATTTTGGAAAATATACATGAATGGTGGAATTGTTGTATCTTTTATAGCAATGATTGCTATGGCATATCTTCTTATTAATTCATTATCAACTATAAAAACAGCACCATCTGTTTCATTAATAATACCTGGTGTGGAGATTCCAGGTTCTCCTATAGTAGTTCCTCTTGGTTATGGGTTAATTTCATTAGCAACAGTCTTAATTGTTCATGAATTTTCTCATGGAATTTTGGCTCGAGTAGAAAAAATTTCAATTAAATCTATTGGATTATTACTTTTAGCAATTTTGCCTGGTGCTTTTGTAGAACCAGATGAAGAAGAAATGAAAAAACTACCTAAACTTGCAAGAATGAGGATATATTCTGCTGGTTCAGTTGCAAATATGAGTTTAGCACTTGTTTCAATAGTTGTGGTTTTACTGATAAGTAGCTTTATCATGCCAGCAACATTTCAAGGTGATGGAGTAAATGTTGAAAGTGTTATTGCAAATGCTCCTGCAGATCATATTCTAGAATCGGGAATGATAATTACTTCAATTAATGGAAATAATGCTATGGATATTAAAAACTATTCTAATGCTTTTTTATCTTTGGTGCCTAATCAAAATATAACTGTAAATACGAGTAAAGGAGAATATCATATTATAACATCAGCAAACCCAAATAATCAGTCCAAAGGATATATAGGAATATCTGGATCACAGCATTATGAGGTTAAAAAAGGAGCTTCAAATATTCTGGGTAATGATATTCCATGGATTTTATTTAATATTTTTGATCTTTTCAATTGGATATTTACACTTAATCTTGGAGTGGGACTTTTTAATCTACTTCCAATTAGAATGTTAGATGGGGGAGCATTATTTAAAGATTTATTAAGTTTTAAACTTCCAGAAAAATTAACTAATCAGCTTTTAAATGTTACAACTTCTGTTTTTGTAGCTATCATAATATTTAGTTTAGCTTATGGAATGTTTAAAGTATTCTAGTTAAATTAATATTTCTTATATTAATTGGAATAAAATTTTTAAATATTTATTTTAAAAGTCTATGAAACTTATTTAATTTAAAAAAAAACTTCTTAAAGTTAGAAAATTTTTAATTTTAATTATTTAAAGAAATAATATCAATTAAATTAGTATATTGTTTCAATGGTGGTGAATATTTGTCTAAAACAATTTCTGAGAAAATACTTTCAAATGCTTCAGATAAAAATGTAAGAAGTGGTGATATTGTAATTGCCAATATAGATGTTGCTATGATGCATGATTTAACAGGTCCTCTTGCTCTTGAGTCATTTAATAAAATTTCTAAAAAAGTATGGGATTTAGATAAAATTGTGATTCCTTTTGATCATCAAACTCCTGCTGATTCATTAGAAGCTGCAAATAATCATATAATCATGAGAGAATTCATTAAAGAGCAAGGAATAAAGAATTTCTATGATATAAATCAAGGAATTTGTCATCAAATATTGCCTGAATTAGGGCATGTGGTACCAGGAGAAGTTATTGTTGGTACAGATTCTCATACGTGTGCTCATGGTGCGTTAGGTGCATTTTCAACAGGTATAGGATCCACAGATATGGCAATGGTACTTTCAACAGGTAAACTTTGGTTTAAAGTTCCTGAAACAATCCATTTTAATATTTCTGGTAAATTAAAAGAAAATGTTTATTCAAAAGATGTAATATTATATATAATATCTAAAGTTGGAGCTGATGGGGCAAATTATAAAGCTTGTGAGTTTGGTGGTGAAACTGTAAGTTATATGGGAATTTCAGAGAGGATGGTGCTTTCTAATATGGCAATTGAAATGGGTGGAAAAACTGGTCTTATAGAACCTGACAGGAAAACATTAAATTATGTAAAAAATCGAAGTACTAAACAATTTAAAGTGTTTAAAACAGATTTAGATGCAGATTCACTAGAGCAAATCCAAATTGATGTTAGTAATATAGAACCACAAATAGCTTGTCCTCACCATGTAGATAATGTGAAACCTATTAGTGAAGTTGACACAGAAATAGATCAGGTTTTTCTTGGATCATGCACAAATGGAAGAATAGAAGATTTAAGAATAGCTGCTAAGATATTAAAAGGCAATAAGATAGCAAATGGTGTTAGAATGTTAGTTATTCCTGCTTCAAAAGAAGTTTACAGTAATGCATTAGATGAAGGACTCATTAAAATATTCGTGGGTGCAGGTGCTTTAGTCTGTAACCCTTGTTGTGGACCTTGTCTTGGGGGGCATATTGGATTAATTGGGCCTCGTGAAGTTAGTCTTTCAACATCTAACAGGAACTTTAAAGGAAGACAAGGTAGTCCTGATGGTGAAGTTTATCTTTCTTCTCCTGCAGTAGCAGCAACATCAGCTATTCATGGAAGAATTTCAGCCCCACAATAAATATTTATAACTTAATATTATTTATTTAATAATTATGATGAAAATAATGAATAAAATTTCAAAATGGAGAATAAAAATATGAAAGGAAAAGTTTGGAAGTTTGGGGATGATATTGATACAGATATTATTATCCCTGGAAGATACTTAATTCATACAGATCCAAAAATATTATCTAAACATTGCATGGAAGGTTTAGATTCTAAATTCTATGAAAAAGTAAATAAAGGAGATATAATTGTTGGTGGTAAGAATTTTGGTTGTGGTTCTTCAAGAGAACATGCTCCCATAGCTATTAAAGGATTAGGAATTAGTGCTATACTAGCTGAATCATTTGCAAGAATATTTTATAGGAATAGTACAAATATAGGAATATCTCTTCTTGAATCCCCAGGAATTAGCAAGGTTATATCTCAAGGAGATGAAATTGAAATAGATATGAAAAACGGATTTATTATTACTGAAAAAGGAAATAAATATAAATTTAAAGAATTACCCTCATTTATGTTAAACATTCTTGAAAAAGGTGGTTTAATCCAATATCTTAAAGAACAAACCCCAGAATAACATATTTAAAAATATGGCGGATTAATGTAATTTAATAATTAAAAATAAGTGATATGATGTATAAAATAGCTGTTATTCCTGGAGATGGGATAGGAAAAGAAGTAATGGAAGCATGCCTAAACGTTTTGGATACTTTAGATTTAAACTTAAATTATGAGTTTGGAGAAGCGGGTGATGAATGTTTAAAAGAATATGGAGTTGCACTTCCAAAGGAAACCATAAATATTGTGAAAAATTCAGATGCTTGTTTATTTGGTGCTGTTGGTGAGAGTGCTGCAGATGTTATTGTTAAACTTAGACATGTTTTAAATTTGTATGCAAATCTTCGACCTGTTAAGTCTTATCCTGGTACTAATGCCTTATTTGATGATCTTGATTTTATAATAGTTCGTGAAAATACCGAAGGAATGTATGTTGGAGAAGAAGAATATACAGATGATGGTGCAATAGCTAAAAGAATCATTACCAGACATGCAAGTGAGAGAATCTGTGATTTTGCTTTTAAATATGCAAGAGATAATAAAAAAAAGGTGACTGGTGTTCATAAAGCAAATGTATTAAAAAAAACAGATGGGTTGTTTAAAAAAGTTTTTTATGAAGTTTCTGATAAATATAATGATATTGAAAGTGAAGATTATCATGTTGATGCAACAGCTATGTATCTCTTAACAAGACCTCAAAGTTTTGATGTTATTGTGACCACAAACCTATTTGGAGATATATTATCTGATGAAGGGGCAGGTCTTGTAGGCGGATTAGGTTTAATCCCATCAGGTAATATTGGTGAAAATAATGCATTATTTGAACCAGTTCATGGTTCTGCACCAGATATAGCAGGTAAAGGATTAGCAAACCCAACAGCTATGTTACTTTCAGCTGTTATGATGTTAAAATATTTAAATGAACAAGAAAATGCAGAGTTATTAAATAATGCAATTTTAGATACTTTAAAAGAAGGCAAATATTTAACCTCTGATATGGGTGGAAAATCATCTACCATGGAAATGGCTAATCAAATCAAAAATAAATTATTATAATATACTATTCTTTTTTAAATAATAATCATGCATACAAGTTCATGAATTCTATAAATATTAATTTTCATCTTATATTATTAACTAAACAATTATTTATAATAAATTTAAAATAACATAATTTAAATTTTATTAAAATTCATAGAAATACTTAAAATGATAAAAAGGCAATAAAATGAAAATTATACATATAAGTGATGTTCATAGCGAAAATAATGAGAATTTTTTTAGATATTTAGATGAAAATGAAATAGATTTAGTTATAATCTCAGGAGATATTACCAACTTTGGCCCTCTTGAATTTGCAACGGATTTTTTAAATAAAACTGCATTTAAAACTAAAGTAATAGCTATTCCTGGAAATTGCGACATATGTGGTGTTATTAAAACTATTGAAGATTCCGAAGCAATAGTAGGTCATGATAGAATTAATCTATTTAAAAATGTTTTAATTTATGGTTTTGGTGGATCAAATCCTACTCCATTTGGCACCTCATTTGAAATAGCTGAAGATGATTTATATAATAGTATAAATAACTTAATAGATTATGAAAGTGTCATTCTTAAAGAAAATAATGATTTAAATCAGCTTGATATTATTAAAATATTATTAACTCATTCTCCCCCATTTAACACAGAAGCAGATAAAATAACAAGTGGGGATCATGTTGGAAGTACAGCCATTGCAAATATTATAGATGAAAATGACTTCGACTTAAATTTATGTGGTCATATTCATGAAGCAATATCAATATCTAAGTTAAACAGTACTATTATTGCAAATCCAGGAATGTTGACAAATAATCATGGAACATTAATAACAACTGATGATGATGGCTTTAAAACTGAAATAATTGAATTTTTATAATGGGTATTGATTATAATAAGGTTCTCTGTTATTAACACCTTTTAGAAATATTTTTTCAATTTCATTTTCACTTAGTTTATTTCTAATTGGTTCAATAATATTTACTAAATTATCATTTTTAAGTAAACATGGCTTAATATTTCCTTCAGAAGTTATTCTCAAACGTGTGCAATTTTGACAAAATTTTGTATTATCCATAGGTTTTACAATTTCAATTTCACCATTATCAATATAATATTTTTTTCTATCTTGCATGAAATGTCTTATTTTAACTTCATTAGCCATTTTTTCAAATTTCTCTTCAAAAAAGTTCATGTTAAAATGATATTTATCATATATTTGTTTATTATCTGCTTTCATTAACTCAATTAATTGAAGTATTAACCCATTACTCTTACAAAAATCAAACATATTCATGACTTCATTATTATTTACTCCTTTGATAATAACCATGTTAATCTTGATAGGATGAATTCCTAAATCAACACAAGACAATATTCCTGATTTAACTTTATTCAAATAATTTCCTTTTGTAATAAAATTATAAGTATCATGATTTAATGTATCTAAACTAACATTAACCCGATTTAGCCCTGCTTTAAGAAGATCTTCAGCATATTTCCCTAATAAAACACCATTAGTTGTAATAGAAATATCTTTAAAGTTAAGAGATGAAGTTTTCCGGATAATATCTATAATATCATCTCTTAAAAGTGGTTCTCCACCAGAAAATCTTATTTTCTTAATACCAAACTTTTTAGCTATTTTAAGTATTTGAAAAATCTCATCAGGACTCATCTCAGATTTTGAAGGTAACATCCCATCATGATGGCAATAAATACAATTAAAATTGCATCTATTAGTTAAAGAAACCCTAAGTGAAATAATAGGACGATCAAACTTATCTTTCACGAGTATTCCATTACAATCATGATGAGTATCATCTTCACAGCAACTTAATTTATTATTTACTATCATAACTCTTCACAAATATTGCATTGTCTGATTTAAAAATAATAAAAATTTTTAAATTATTTTAACCAGTTTATTTTTAAAAACTATCCAAAATTATCATTTAAGAACTTTAAATCATTTAATGTATTAATATTAAAAGCTAATTCTATTTTAGGAATAATTAATCTTTCTTCATCTTGAGTCTTATTTTGACTTAATAAAATATTAAGTCCTGATGGTACTAAATCATCAAAAACAATTGAGGGTTTAAGATTATTCTCTTTAAAAATTGGATATGGGATCATGATAGATAAAGATTCTTTACCACTATTAAAATAATTTTCAATTGCATGATCAATTATATCAGATGAAATTAAAGGTAAATCTGCAGTTATAAAAACTAAAATATCTTTATTTGAATTTTTCTCAAATATTGAGAGAATAAATGATAAATCTTTTAGATATCCCAATCCAGAAGTCATTAATATATTTAGCTGTGGTTTTAAATCTTTTTTATTCCCAAAATATTCAGTATTATTATAATTTTCATTTAAGTCAAGCTTAAAATCACCCTCATTTAACTTATTGTTTAATAAATTAACAGGATAGTTTAATGATAAATATTTTTCTGTTTTAACAGTGTTAAGACTGGTTGAAACAATTATTTTATCAATATATCTAGAACCATCGATGGCTTTAATTACATGATCTATTAAAGCACTATTTTGAAATTTCAAAAGTGGTTTCTCAATATTGGATTTTAATCTACTTCCTTTTCCTCCAGCCATTAAAATAGCCATTATCATTTCTTACCTACCTATTATAATCTAAAAGCCATAACTCCACTCATTTAATATTAATATTTATTAAATTGAGCTTTTTAGCTAAATATTTCACGGTTCCACCTTGTAAGATTACGGATATTATTGTTACAAAAAACACTATGTTAAATATCATTTCTGCATTAGGAATTCCCATAACCAAGGGATAGGTAGCAAAAACAATAGGGACTGCACCTTTTATTCCCGTCCACGAGAGAAATATTTTTTCATTAATGGGTGTTTTAAAGGGAATCATTGAGATAAAAACAGATAAAGGCCTTGCAATTAATAATAGAATTATGGATATTATCAGGCTATCATGTGTGTTAGATATTAATTGTTTTGGGAAAGTAAAAAGACCTAAAAGTAAAAACATTATAATTTGCATAACCCATGCTAATCCATCAAAAAATGTTACTTCATTTGTTTTATATGGAAGTTTAGCATTTCCTATTAGAAGTCCTGAGATATACACTGCTAAAAATCCATTTCCAGTCAATATTTCAGAAAATGTAAAAGATAAAATAGCTAAAGAAAGTAGAAGTACAGGATATAATCCATTAATATTGAGATCAATACTTTCTATTAATTTAGCAGATAATTTTCCAAATATATATCCAAATACTCCTCCAATGATTAAAGATTTAGCAAATACAATGAAAATACCCATTATAGAAGTTTCGGGTGTGATAATCATCTGTAAAAATGAAATCATTAAGATATATGCCATAGCATCATTTGATGCACTTTCAACTTCAAGAGTTTCAGGCAAATTACTTTTTAACTTCATTTTATCCGATTTAAAAATCGAAAATATTGCTGCTGCATCGGTAGACGAAATTATTGAACCAATAAGGAAAGATAAAATTAAATCAAATCTTAATATATAATGAATAAGTAATCCTGATACAATAGCAGTTATAAAAGTACCTATAGTCGATAAAATTATCCCTTTTTTGATTATTGGTTTTATTTTCCCAGTATTAGTATCTAAACCTCCTGAAAATATTATAATAATCAATGCAAATATACTAATATCTTGGATTATTCTATAAAAATCTGCTGAGAGGTGAAAGTACTGATTTGCATTAAAAAACAATCCAATAAGTAAAAAAACAATGAGTGTGGGAATGCCTATATAAGAAGACAATTTACTCAACAATACTCCAAGTAAAAGTACAATCCCGATAACCAGTAAAACAATCTGTATTTCAATCATTTGATCTTTCCCAAAATAATAAAGTGTCTGATAAATGTTAAAAAATATGAAAACTCTAATTTCATTTATTTAAAACTCAACTCGAAAATATATTAAATAAGGCATATCCTCCTTTTACTAATTTTAAACAAATGTAATTAATTCCCTTAAGCACACTGGTTCTTTTATTCCTGTTTTAATAGATTTGGAACTGTTACAACACAGTAAATGAACACAAATATGATGATTGCAAGTTTCCTTATCATTTTGGATAAGTCATTGCAAATTCCATTATTATTATATTTCCATGTTAAACATATAATACTAATAATATCAATTAAGATATAATATTAATATAATTCACAACATATATATTAATATAATTCACAACATATATAAATGTTTTGATACAATGTACTTAAAATAGTATGTGAGTTTTTTTAATTTTCAAAATCATTTTATCCATTAAAAACATTAGTTTATATACCTCTACTTATTCTTTGTTAGGCAGTTATAAATTTTCAGGTGAAAATCATATATAGTGCCAGAATAAAAAAAGAAAAAAAATAAGATAAATTTTAAAATTAGAGGTTTCCAAACAAATGTATTTTTTTGAAAGTATAGTAAAGTAAATCAATTTATTTATATTAAATTATTTTAATTTAATTTAATTTAAAAAGAATTTTTAATTACTTAAATAAAAATTAAAGTAAATTAATATACAAATTCATCAAATAAAAGTTTAATTCCTATTCTGTATTAAAATCATTGATTTAATAATTAAAGAATTAATATTATATTTTTTAACTAAATAATTATGGACTGATTGTTGTTTTAGTATTTAATAAAATTTAACGAATAATTTTATAAAATAATTGATTTAAACAGATAAAAGTTTTTTTAAAAAATATATTTGTTTGGAAGCCTCAATTAGAATGATTTTTAAAATTATACAAATACTATTAATGAATTATAAAATAAATCATTGAATAGTTTATAATAATGAATAGATTCCTATTTATAAATAAACAAGTTTAATGTATAAATTAATCAATTTAATTATTTTAAACTTCTATATCTTTAAAAAATAAAAATCATGGTGAATAAATGGATTTTAAGGAAAATAAGATGTTTATAATTCCTGCATTGGATATTAAAGATGGAATTTGTGTTCAACTAATACAAGGTAAGCCAGGAACTGAAATGGTGAAAATACCTAATCCAGAAAAAGTAGCTAAAAAATGGGAAGATGAAGGTGCAGAAATAATTCATGTTATTGATTTAGATGGAGCTATTAATAATCATCCAAATTTAATAGCTATTAAAAAGGTATTAAATGAAATTTCAACTCCAATTCAACTTGGAGGAGGAATACGAACTATAGAATATGCTATGAAACTTTTAGATTTAGGTATTCATAGGATAATTATTGGAACAATGGCTATTAAAGAACCAGAATCCATTAAAATACTATCAAAAAAGTATGATTCTAATAGAATAATGGTTTCCTTAGATAGTAAAGATTCTAATGTGGTTATAAAAGGTTGGAAGGAAAAAATAAATAAAAAACCAAGTGAAATAGCTAAAACATTTGAAGAAAATGGTGCAGGAAGCATACTATTTACCAATGTGGATGTTGAAGGATTACTGAAAGGATTCTACACAGAACCATTGGTAGAACTTAAAAACTCTGTAAGCATTCCAATTGTCTATTCTGGCGGAATCAGTAGTATAAATGATTTAAAAAAATTAAAAGAAGTAGGTGCTGATGGTGTAGTTATTGGTTCAGCGTTATATAAAGATAAAATAAATTTTAAGCAATCATTAAAACTTCAATGATAAAGTAATGGTGAAACTATGAATATTGTGATGGCAACAGGTACATTTGATTTACTACATCCTGGACATGGATTATATCTAAAAAAAGCTAAAGAATTAGGGGGGGAAAATTCTAAATTAGTTGTTGTTGTAGCTCGAGATTCTACTGTTATGAAAAAAAAGAGAATCCCTATTATAAATGAAAATCAACGCTTAGAATTGATAAAAATGTTAAAAACAGTTGATGAAGCTTATCTAGGTTATGAAGATAACATGTTTAAAATTGTTAAAGAAATAAATCCCGATATAATAGCTATTGGCTATGATCAATCATTTGAGATAGAAGAATTAAAAAAAAGCCTTAAATCCCAAAATATAAATGCTGATGTTAAAAAAGTAAAAGAGTATAGAATAGCTGATTTAGACAGTTCATGCAAGATTATTAAAAAAATAATTAAAACAAAATTTGAAAAAGATCAATTTAAAGATTGTTAATATTTCATTGAATTAATTGGACTTTACATGAATCAAAACAACTTAAAAAATATAAGAAGATTAAATTTTTAAAAATAAAATGGATTTTAAAAGTTTCATATCCTAAAATAAGACTTTATTTTAAGTTAATTAAAAAAAGGATGATAATTATTTAGAAATAGGATTGTGAAATAATCTATTAATATGAAATAATATTATAAATAAAGTATAATATAAATATTATTTAATGAATATTATATATTTAAAAATAACTTATTTTTTTTATAAAATAAAGAGAATAACGAGGAGAGATTAATATGAAAATAAATGAAAATCTCATTAGAAAAGAAGTGATTAATACAAATGCAATCCTAGTTGGAAAAGTGCATGATGTTGAATTTGATGAAGAAACCTATGAATTAAAATCATTAATTTTAAGAAAAGGGGGAATATCAAATAGTTTAGGTATTTCAAATGAAGAAAATATTATCCCCATTGACCTAATTAAATCTATTGGAGATAAAATTCTACTCACTGATGCTTTTGAAGATGATTTAGTGTTGTGAAAAACTTTTAAATTCTATAAGTTTAATCTATATTCACTGTCAAATTTTTATATTTCACTGGAATGGTTTTATGAGCTTAAAAAATTCACTGTTTAATCTTTTAAAAGAAGATGATAAGATTGTTAAGCATGGGAAATTTCAATTATCATCTGGTAAAGAAGCTGATTATTATATAGACATGAAAAAAGCTATTACTAATCCTAAAATTCTTAAAACAATAGCTATTTTAATTAATGAGAAGATTAAAGATGATAAAATAGATGGTGTTGCTGGTCCAGCTCTTGGAGCAGTCCCAATTGCTACTGCTGTTTCATTAGAATCAAAAATTCCGCTTATAATGATTAGAAAAGAGAAAAAGGGTTATGGACTCTTAAAGTTAATTGAAGGTGAGATTAAGCCTGGAGCTAATATTGTAGTTGTTGAAGATGTTACAACAACAGGTAACTCTCTTTTAAAAGCTATTAATGTAGTTGAAGATAATGGTGGAATTGTAAAAAGAGTTTTTTCTGTTGTTGATAGGGAAGAAGGAGCGATTGATAACTTCAAATTTAAGGATATTAAATTAGAACCATTAATCTCAATATCTTCCCTTTTATAAGAGGAATTAATATGTCTAAAAATCAAACTAAACATTGCATAAATTGTGGAATTGAAATAAGTGAAACAGAATATGAAACTTATAATGGGTACTGTCAGGAATGTTATTTATTATTATTTCCAGAATAGATTATTCTTTTAAAATGTTATAAGTAAAAATTGCAGATTAATAAATAGATCCATGCCTTATATACACTACTTTCTCACCATGAGGCAACAAGGAATGTAAGGATTTACTTAGATGCATTTTCAATTATACTTTTTTTGATATAAATTCTTATTCTCTAGAAAAACACTAATTATTTTAGATTCTAAAAAAGATTAAACTTATTCTTTTAAATGTTTGTTTAAATGAGGTAATTCATTTAATACTAAGGGTAATCCTAAGATAACTGCATCAGGAGATCCAGGCATGGAAAATATAAGGTTTTTTTTTATATATTCCAGCTGTAGCTCTTTTTATAATAGCTGGAGATCCTAATTCTTCATAAGTTTTTAATCTAAAAATCTCTCCGAAGCCAAGTAATTCTTTTTCAAATAATTCTTGAACAGTTTCAACAGTAATATCTCGAGAACTGATTCCTGTTCCCCCAATTGTAAATATAACTTCACTACCTTTGTTTATAATATATTCTATAGTTTCTTTTAAGACTTCTTTATCATCTGGGATAATTTTATAATCAACTACCTCATACTTAGAGCTAAGTTTTTCTAGAAGATACAGTCCAGATTTATCTTCATTCTCATTATTACTTTGTGAAATACTATCACTAAGTGTAATAATACCACAACTAACTTTAGATGAAGATGCTTTTCTATGTTTTTGAGTCGTTTCACTTTCCATATATTAATCAACCAAAAATACTAATTAAAATTATTAGTTTGTTAAACTCTTAATCTTAGAAATGCGGATTTTTCACCTAGTTTAACATCAGTAGTAGAAATAGTATTAAGATTTATTCATACAACAATTGATAATAAAACAGCTAATAATATATTTTATTTATTCATTACATTTAGTTTTTAATTTATAATACGATTGAGATAGTTCTATAGATATGATTTTCATGAATTTTCTTATGAATTCATATTGAGAATAATCCTAATAGTTAATTATTTAACTTATTAATATATAAATATTTCTATTTTGTTTTTTTAAATATCATGATTACTTAATTCTTATCATGAATAATATATAAAAAAACTATAGATAATATCTAATAACTCATTATTTGGAGTTAGTTATTTATAAATTATTTGGAGAGAAAGTGGCACTGTAAAATTAGCGGGAGTAATTTTGATATTCTATATATAAAATTTTAATAAATTAGATTAAACATTATCCGAAAACCTGTTTTTAGATTTCAAAAACTAAAACTTTAAAGAAAAATTAGGGTATTATAAAACATCACGCAATAAGCGATGAGATAAATCAGTTGTTCAGAATTGGTTTATTTAGTAGAAATATAAGAAAATACATTTATTTTTCACTGGGGGTTTACCGATAGCTCTCTTAATATGAGGATTTAAGAGCATATTTCTTAAAATAGCTGATTTTTGGTTTTGGGGTTGTTAATTTTTGTTTTGTCTTCTTGTGAAAACAGATATATTACTAATTTGATTCATCTTTCTGCTTAAAAATATATAAGTAACTAATACTAAATATAAATGGGATATTATCTCTTTTTATTTATCTTTTTTATTATTATTTAAAAAAACTATTTATGTGGATGTAATCATGATTATTGTTAAAGAATATTTGAGTTTAAAAACTATTAAACATTTTGAAATAATAGATATTACGGAGAAGGTAAATAATATAATATTTAACTCAAATCTAAAAGAAGGAATATTTAATATATTGTAAAACATTCTACCCCTGCTATTGTATATTAATGAAAATGAAGCAGGTCTTTTAAAGGATATTGAAAATATTTTAAAAACAATAGTCTTAGATAAAAATGATTATAATCATAATAGAATAGATAATATGCTGATTCACATTTAAGGGCTTTAATTTTAGGTTCAAGTGAATCTGTTCCTTTTAATAATGGTAAATTAGATATAGGAACATGGAAAGCAATATTTTTCATTGAATTAGATGGTTCAAGAAGTAGAAATGTTTCAATTACTTTAATTATGGAGTGAATCTTAAGTAGATTTTAAGTAATTAAATTAGAATTTAAAATTTATTAAAATGATTTTCTACTTTAAAATCTCTTCCATTTGAGATAGAAATATATTTATCCGTTTTTATAAATATTTGGATATAATATATTCAAATTAAATAATGAAAAAAGAGTTTAGGATGGGGATATTTTTGAAAAAAATTTAAACCACATTCTTTACAAAATAATAGCTTGTTTTAAATGGTGATCCACGATTATAAATATCGTAACTTTTACATTTTGGACAATATACTCCCATAGACCAATCTGATACTGCGAAACATATTCATGCACATTTCTTCAGATGGGGTAACAGTATTCTTCATGATTTAAAAACTTTTGATGCCATATATTGGTTAATAATATTTAAAGTTTTGTAATGATAATTAACACATGAGTGAAAAACATTATCTAAAAGAATATAATAAGTTCACTTCCAAATTTTTTGATTATAAAATGAAGTTTTATTTAAGATAACCTATAAACCAAAGGATAAAAAATCGTGTAATGCTGCAAAAGATGAATTGATGTGGGGATAGTTTTTAATGAGTCTTTTTTTAGATACCAATGTCCTTGTCGGATATATCTTTGATTTAGATCCTTGGCATGAGTGTGCATTAAATATTTTTAGTAAAGATTATAAAAAGTATTTGTCTAATACTATTAAAGAAGAGCTTATAAACAAAATATAATCTTTACAACATTGTTATATTTACTTATTTAATAAAATCAGAAAAATGTTAAACACAGACGATGTTTTAAAAGAAGATAATTTTATCTCAAAAGTAAAAAATATGCCTCTTGGGAAACTTAATAACAAAACAATCAGCATTGATTATGAATGATAAATTATATGGGGACAAGATGGTTGGTATCAATGTGCTACATCACAACAAATAAAAGAAATTATAACACAATTATTAAATGAATTTTCTCTAAATATTGTCAATAGTTATAATGAGTGTGAATCTAAGCTTGAAAAAGTTCATTGTAGAAAAGAAATATTTAAATAATAATAAAACTAAATTGATTAATAATATAAAAAGTGATTTAATAAGAATTATATGCAAGAAACAATGATAAAAATCTAAAAAACAAAATAAATAATATCAACACAAACTTGCATGTCTTAAAAAATGGTTTAAAAGAAATTATGAAGTAGATTATTTTGAGGTGAAAAAATGAATAAGAATAATCAAATTAAATTGTTTAATAATAAGGGCTTCATGGAATAAAGAGGAAGAAGAATGGTACTTTTCAGTGATTGATGTTATAGGAGCAATTAGTGAAAGTAAATCTCATCGTAGGTATTGGTCTGATTTAAAAAGAAAGTTAAATTCAGATGGAAATCATTTGTACGAAAAAATAGTATAACTGAAAATGTAATCATCTGATGGTAAATTTTATAAAACGGATGCAGATAACACTAAACAAGTATTAAGAACCATACAATCAATACCATCACTAAATTCAGAACCATTTAAACAATGGATTACTCAAAGATTAAAAACAATTGAATTTAGAAAAGAACTTACAGCAGAATGGAATCGTGCAGGAGTTAAAGAAAGCGTGGAATATGGTATTTTAACAAATTAATTAAGTAAAGCATGGTCAGGAATGACAACAGGGGAATATAAAGATTTAAAGATTTAAAAAAAGAAAATTTAAGAGATAATATGACTAATTTAGAACTTGCTCTTAGCATGTTAGCTGAAGACACTTCCACAGAATTTTCAAAAGCTAAAAATCCTAATGGATTAAATGAAAGTAAAGATATTGTAAAAAGAGGTGGAGGAGTTGCAGGCGAAGCAAGAGAAAATATTGAAAATCAGTTAAGTCACACAATCTTAAGTAAAAAGAATGCTAAAAACCCAAAATTACTTGATGAGTGAATATATCGTCATAGAATATTAAATGAATTAAAAACAATGTTAAATTAATATTTTAGTAATTAATTAATATAAATTCAAACAAAAGTTATAAATATGATAAGAAATAAACTTTTAATAAAGTAAAATAAAAAGAATTAAAATAACACGGGGGTAATCTATTCTGTTAAATTATTAATTGTTTTTGTAATAACTTAGGGATATCACACTTAAAAAAATTGAGAGCAATCTATCATGGATGAAAAAACAGAAAAAAAACGAATACTTAGACCTAAGGAGAAATTAATTAATGTTTTAAAAGAGGTAGATATAAATTCACTGAAATTAGATCTCCCTGAAGAAGTGAAAGAAATCACGACTTTAATTTATAAAGATGCAGAAGATAAACATCTTATTCGTGGAAAATCTATTAAATTAGTAGTTACTGCTTCATTTTACATTGCTTGTAGGCAGTGCAATGCTCCAAGAACACTAAGTTAAGTAGCTAATCTTTTTAATGTGACTAAAACTCATCTTGGAAGATCTTACAGGATTTTAGTAAAAAAATTAAGTATCAAGTTAACTCCAACATCGCCACTTGATTTTGTTTCAAGACTTGTAAATAAACTGTTTCTCTCTACTGAAACTGAATTAATAGCCACTGAGATAATCAAACAAGCAATAGACAAAGAGATTACTTCAGGAAGAGATCCTAATAATGTTGCAGTTGCTGCATTATACATTGCACTATCAGTTACAAGTGATAAAAAAAACTCAAGAGGATATTACAAGAATAACAGGTGTTACAGAAACAACTATTAAAATAAGATATTTAGATTTAAAAAAGCGATTAGGGATAAACGATTCATCATATTTAGAAAATTTAAGGGATAACATAGATCCAACTCTTCTTTATAATCAAGTCAGAAACAAATAAGAAATCAAAGAAAAAATAAGGATTCAGAAAATAACAATTTTTAGTCTATTTAAGATTAGTGCTGTTCAGTGATTTTAATTATACTATGAGATAATTTGATCCATTTGATGATTGAGTTTGTGGATGCTCTAAATGAGGTCATGTCTTCGGATTTTATGAGGATAATTAGGGATTGATTTTCTATTTTAATTTCTGCTTTTGATCGATAATATGGGCTGGTTTGTATTTCTGGATAAATAGATTTATAGATAATATTTAATTCTTTTTCACTATCAAAATTAATAATAATTTTTCCTTTAACAGAATTGATGATGTCTGAATCTTCCTGAGTCATTATAAACATCACATTTGTACTAGTATTTTTTTAATGACTTAATAGCTATTTTTAAGTCTGTTTTATTTCTTGTATTGTTATAAAATTCAATTAAAGCCATGCTATTGTTTTTAGTATAATCAGTAATATGGATGTAGTTATTGTGTGGATTTTGATCATTTTCAACATCTAAAATATCGGAGATAAACTCCAATCCTTTTTTATCAATTTTAATTTTTAACTCTTTAGTTTTTATATTGAGCCTATTTTTAGTTATACTGACTGAGATATTTAATTCAAGTTTAATTTTTCCTTTAACTGAGAAAAAACTTATTCTTGAAGGATTTCCTTTCATTTCATAGATAATAGCAAGTGTTAATTCATTTTCTTCTAATCCTTTTAAACGTAATTCCCTAAAACTCATTTTCCCTCTGTTTATATAGTTATGACCCAATGCGTGTGAGAGATTTTTACAAAATGTTCGTGTTTTCTGTGAGGGTTTTCTTGAGCTTGTGATAATCATAGTTTTATGAGTCTTAAGTTAATTATATATAATAATAGCTTGAAAAAAGTTATCTTGGAGTTAATTTTATTAAGGTTTATATACCCCAATAGTTAATTTCTCATTTACATACTTAATTTCATGTAAGAATAACATATTTCACTTGAAACTAAGTTTATGGTATTTTATTATTTAAATGGTAAAATTAATTTAAATAAAAAAATAATTTAAAAAAAGGATTAGTAAGTAAATTGTGTTTATGTTATTTAGATATAATTCTTCTTCTTATCTTTGGAGTTACTTTAATAAGGAGTCTGCTTCTGCATTTGGGACATTTATTTTCCATGTGGGCACCAGAATCAATTTCCATTCCACAAGATGTGCATTTGTACATTTATAATTCTCCAGCAACCTTTCTTATACTATGTAAAGCAGTTTTTCCCATTGGGGTTTGTGGGGTAAAAGCCCCACCTGTAAATACAGCACCACATTTTTTACATTTCCATATACCTGCACTTACTCTTTTCACATAAGGTCTATCGCATTTAGGACAAATATGTTTCTTTTTCATATTTTCTTCAATGATTTTAACGGATCTTTTTGCTTTTCTTCCGTATCTTGCCCCAAATCTACCTGTAATACCTACTTTCTTTGTTTTTGCCATTTTATATCACCATTTTATTAAAATTATAAGTAAAAATTATAGTTAAGTTACTTTATTAAATAAATTTAAACTCTTTTTAAGCTTTATTATATTATTTATTCTTAAAAATGTTTTTTTATAAAATAAATATTTTTTAATAGTAATTTTATAATAAAAGTTTTAATTAATAAAAATTGATTAATGAATTTACATTAAAATATTATAAATTATATTATATATAAATCTTTATATTTAAATGTAAAAATGTCTTCTAAATTTATTCATGTTTTCAAAACTTTAAATTTATAAAATTATCCCACATACCCATTAATTATTTATTTTTAAAGTTATTAATATTCTCAAAAATATAATCCCGCATGTTTTTAAAACGAGTTAAGAGTAATTTTAGTCTAAAGAAAGATTTAATTCATAATCTACACAATTTTTATTAACTCTTAACCTTTTTAAATACTCCTCAATTTTCTTAGATTCTTCATAATAACCTTCTTTAAAATTGTTAATTACTTTACTATAAATATCTTGTTGTGCTTTAAATTCAGTTTTTCCTGAATCAATAAGGTAGTCTCGACAATGACAAAAAGTAGCATAATAAAATCTACTAAGTGCAGTTCTTTGTGAAGTTTCATCAGGTTTATTAGATAATTCACAAGCTAATGTTTCGAAGTCTTCCCATTTAAAAGACATTTACCTTTGCTCCAAATCTATTAGGAACTTATCTTCAATAGTATCTTTTAATAAAGGTTTAATTCTTTTTTCAATAGAATCTACTTTTTCGAAAAGTTTATCATTATTTTCTTCTGTAACATAGGTTTTTGTATAAAGTAAAAGTTGATCCATATCAATTTCAGGATCAGGTGCAAATTCTAAACTTAATTCTTCATTAGGAAAATAATCTCGTATTATTGGAGGGATAATTTTTAATAAATTAATCAAATCTGTATTCTGATTAATGAAATCATAAAATAAATCTCTATTTTTAAATGTGTATACTCCTAAAACATGATTATAAGTACTTTCCTTAATAATAAGATTTTGGTTTGATGTTTTAATTTGTATTGGCTTCATTTTTTCTTTTTCATCAATATTCATTTTATAGTCCTTCCAATTAATTTAATTATCTTTAATATTATTATATGAATGTACTTATACTTTTATATTAAACAAGGCTTTTACTGGATAAGCAAATGTTTTAAAAATTATTCATTTAAATCTGGTAGTCCAATACGAGAAAGATAATGACTAAATTTTATTGAATGTTTTTCTCTATAGAGTTCATATATCCTATTTTGATATACAAAACAGGGTTTATGATTCATAAGTTATTTTAATTCTTATTACAATTCTCATCATACTATCTTTATATTTATCTGTGTGAAATTTAAAATATTTATAATCATTTTTAACATGGTTCTTAGGAATTTTAATCCTTTGTGTTATGCTTCATATATTTTCTTTAGGACCAATCATTTTTTTCACTACTCATATATTTTTTTAATTTTTCCCCAATACTTTCTTCAAATAATTCCTGATTAATATCATTCATTTCTTTAATAATTTCATTTATTTCACTTAAATGCATGGATTCATCTGTATTACAATTAAAATCTAAAATAAACTCTTTTCTTGCGATAGGGTTGGGGTATTCAGTATGGTGCTGACCAAAATTAAATATCATATCATAATATCCTTTTTTAAAGCTTAAATGATGCAAACTTCTTGAAATTTTTTCATGAAAATAGGATTTAATAATCTTGAATCTATTATTCCTTCCCACTGGAAAGGATGTCCTTTAGGACACACCATTTGATTTATATATCTTAATCCAAGATAATCAGTTTTTTTTAAGTTCATATACACTTAAAAAATCACAAATAAGAGATATATATAATTTCCAATATCTTTAAATTCATAATAATTATTTTTTTGGGGTTTAAATCTAAAGTAGTATTGTTTTTTCAATTTCAATATATTTACTGCTTTCATCTGCATACTTTTTGTTATGAAATAAATAAGACTGAGTGTTTGTTTATAACTTTAAACTCTCCTTTTTTATTATTAATTTTTAAATCAATGAATTGTTTATTTTTAATCTGCAAATATTTAAATTCGGACTTTATTTTTTCATGAAAAATCTTCGCTTTATTTTCATCAGTCAAAGCATATTGAAATTTCAAATGAAAAATAATTTCATCTAAGAATTTATTTTTATAAACCTCTTTGCTCATGTTAATCCATCCTTTAATAATTTTTAAATATATTTTGAAAATTTAATATATTATAGGATGTACTTATCACTTTTAATAACCAATGTTTTTAATTGGTCAAAATAATTTTTGGAAATAAAAAAACCAAGCATTTTTTGCAGTACCATAGAATAAAATATTTTAGGAACAATATTATTAATAAAATAAAAGTATTTAGGCATTATTAGATGGAAAAAGAATTTAGGAATAATATAATTAATAAAATAAATGAATAATTAAAGTTATACAATTTTTAGTAAATACTTTTTAACTAATTTCATCATATTTTTTAATTAGTTCTTTAGATTTTGAAATAGCTATTTTAACAGATTCTATAATATCTTCTTTAAGAAGTGGTTTTTCTCCTCCTTTTTGCATAGTACATATTTCTCCAGCTTCTGTAACACCAATAGATAATCTTGCATCTAAGATATCTTCTTCTTCTAATGAAGGATCAAGAACCATTTTATTGCCAATCTTAACAAATGTTGACATTGAAACTTTATTTTTTAAGATAAGATCTTCTTTACTTTCATTGTCTATATTTATTTTATCGTTAGTTATTGTGATTTTTGGGAGCTTAGTGTTTAAAAGAGCGGAAGCAACAGCTAAAGTTGCAGCATCAAATAGATTTCCATCATAATCAATGACATGCAAATCTATGAAAATCATCCAAACTTTTTCACCATTTACAATGGATAACTTTTCTAAGTCAACCATTTCACTTTCGCGAATAACTCTATCTACAACACGTGCAAGCTCAACAGAATCTTCATTTGGAGGACCTGGTTCAAAATTTGGGTCTGCCATAGGTAATACTTCCGCATTTGTCATTAAAACTCCTACATTTGGAGTGTCTGAAAATGGTGTACCAATGGAAGGTTTGACACCAACAATAACTTGAGTATCTCCTAATTTAACTCTTGAAGAACCTTCTGCCTTAGAAATAACATCTGTTTCAATTTGAATGTCTCTATATTGACTAAGATCTCTTCTATCACCTCTTTTCTCATCATTTATAAGGTGAGTAATACTTTCTCTTGTAATTTCTGGTATAATATTCATGAATTATCCCTCATTTTAGCTGTAAGAGCATCTTTTTGAATTTTACTAATTTCATGACATCCTTTAATAGCTAAGTCAATGGCTTTAGTAAATTCCTCTTCAGTTAATTTTCCATCACTTTGTAATAATGTTACTTCATTTGTTCGAGGTAAAATAGCTATAGGAACATCGGATTGACCATCTTTATCCTCTTTTTCTGATAAATCTAAGACAATCTCACCATCCACTTTACCTGCAGCACATCCAACCACAATATCCCTCATTGGAATTCCAGCATCAGCTAAGGCAACAGCAGCCGCAGTAATTCCTGCACATCTTGTTCCGCCTTCTGCTTCAATTATTTCTATGGAAACATCTATCATGGACATTGGATAATCTTCTAATAATAAAGCTGGTCTGAGTGCATCAGCTGTTATCTTTGAAATTTCAGTTGATCTTCTATCTGGGCCAGGTCTTTTTCTATCATCTACAGAAAATGGGGCCATATTATATCTGCACCTAATAACTCCAGTATTTGGTTTTAGTAAACGTCTAATGAAAGATTCTCTTGGACCATAAACAGAAGCTAAAATTTTATTCCCACCAACTTCTAGGTAAGCTGAACCATCAGCTCTTTTTAATACTCCTGATTTTATTTTTAAAGACCTTAGTTGATCAAAAGATCTTCCATCTTCTCTAATATAATCATTACTTGTAATAATAAACACCTCTTTTAATTAAAAACTTCTTCTCACACTTTATAACTACATATCAAAAACCATATAACTTAAGGGTATTTTTAAATTTTATTATAATAAATCATTGATTTTCAAATCTTTAATTCATTTTTTAAAGTAAGCAAATGGATTACTTTTGCCATGATTTTTCTCTTCATCATCTGAAACAGAATCATTTGATGAAGTATTTTCTTTATTTTCATCAACAATATTTTCTTTAAAATTTTCAAGTTTTGGTGGTTGAAAGTACTCATCATCAATATTTAACTTATCATCCAAACCAGTCTGTTCAATATTGCTTGTTGTTAAATTATCAGTTAAGTCTTCTTTTAATTCATTATTCTCATCATCAAAACCATTATTATTTTCATCTTCTTCAAGTGGTTTTCCAAAAATAAGAATATGTAATTGATTTTTAACCCTATTTGTAAGCCCAGAGGTATGTGCTTCAGCTTCAACTAGCTTAATAATATCTTTAGCAATAAGTTCCATTTCCTTATCACCCCTAATCCATATAATCCCATTTTGACCAACAGCTATTTTACAATTAGTTGCTTCTTTTATAGTATTAATCATGGATCCTTTTTTACCGATTAAACGTGGGACTTTAGTTGGGATAATACTGGCTAAAATACCTCCTTTAAATTTCCCTAAACCTCTACCTTTTAATCCTAATTTAACTTTTTTAACTTCATCAACATCTATAACCCTTACAAAAAGATTTTCACCTAAATTAAATGCTTTTTTTAAATCTTTTTTTTCTCTTCCAAAAACTTCAGATGCTGGAAGTATGCCAGTGTATGGTGAACTAATATCAACTTCCCATATTGAAAATCGCACATCAGTAATTTTACCAATTACAACATCTCCTTTTTTTGGTAAATATTTGCTTTTAATGGGAATTACACTAATTTTTTTATTTCTTAAGGAAACTAAACCGATTAAAGATGATAAGACCTTCCCACCATCATTAAAGGTTCCTTTTCCAGAATAATAACCTTCTTCGGCTAAGACATCTCCAGGAACTACTAACTCTTTATCTTCTACATTAATCATCTATTTTACTCCCACAGCCTTATATAAACAGTAAATATATAACACAAAATAAATGCAATCAAAACTAATGTATTATTTTAAGTAAATTAATTTTATTATTATAATTTAAA
>JAITXE010000040.1 GCA_031284925.1 Methanobrevibacter sp. | reverse complement strand
GGGATAATGGGACGAACAGCTGTCATTGATGCTGGATTAGAAAAAATTATAGATATTAGTTCTAAAAGACTCCCAAGTGAGTCAATAGCGATTTGTAAAAAAAATAATGTGGATTTAATAGTTTTAATAAATTATGGTAAATCTGAAACAACGGGTCATAGCTTTGGTTTTAAAGTTTTTAATAATTCTTATATTAAGAACAACTGGAAATTACCTCCTTTTATTCAGATTGAAAGACCTGGTGAAAATGATGGGACTGTTATTTCATGGAATAATTATAGCTGTGATATTCTTAATAAAATAGCTAAATATTTTAATCTTAAGATTGTAAAACCTGAATCAATACTAAAAAAACACTTTCCTGAGTATTTAAATTTATATAATAACTATTTAAAGTGTGATAATTTAATAATTGATACTCCAAAAAATGAAACATCTAGAGAGATTAAAGGAGTCTTAGTAAATGAAAACATATTTGTAAATGGTGTTGTGGTGGGTAAATCTACTTCATCTAAGCTAACTTTAATGGCTAAAGATGGTTATATTGTTGATATTATTGGTGGTGAGATTAAAAAACATGGAATTGAAAAATTATCTAAAATAGATTTAAATAAAGCTATTGTTAAAACTGGATTACTTCGTACATCAAAAATTAAAGCAAGAGTATTGGATAATGATAAAACTAAATCATATTTTAAAGTTTCAATTTTAAATCATATAGCTGAAGATGTTTATAGTTTTAAGGATAGTGATTTAATTGTTACAGTTGGGGATGATACAACATTAGTTTCTTCAGATATTTTATATAGATTTAATATTCCTATTATAGGAATAATAGATGGAGATTTAGATAATGTTGTTGCCCATCCTTTTAAAAATGAAAAATCAAGGATTATTGAAGTTGAAAGTGGTTTTGATGATATAATTGGAGATTTAATATTTAAAGAATTTTTTAAATGTGAAAATTTTATTCAATTTAATGGATATAAATTTAAAAGTATTGAAGAGTTAATTGATTGGGTTGAGAATGAAATAGTTAAATTAATTAAAGTAAAAGAAATTAAATATAGTATCTATTAATCTTATTTAGCTTTGATTTAGGGGATTAATCTTGTTCCAATATTATCTACTTGAGTTTCAATTATTTCCCCTGGATAAGAAGTCCAAACATCATAAATATCATCATTATGTTGATTATCGCTTATTGCTACAATAGCTGAACCAGTTCCAGAAAGTCCAGATGCTAAAGCACCATTATTTAAAGCATCCATAACAATTTCAGTATCAAATCCTAATGAAGCTGAGTAAAGAAGTCCATTTAGGGTTAATGCTTTAAAATACTCCTTTTTAGATGCTAAATCAAATGCGATTTTAACTAAGGGGGATAAAAGTTTCATTTTCTCCACATTAGATTCTCCAGTTAAAGAAATTGCTTCAGGCATATATATTAATATTTTATGATTTTCCATTTTTTCTTTAAGGATAATTTCTCTTTTAAGATTATTAGTAACAGTTATTCCTCCAAAATATGAAGCAGTTGCATCATCAAAAGCCCCAGTTATTGTAACACCTGCTTTTACTGATGCATCAATAGCTAAATTAATTATTTCACTATCAGTTAAATGTTTTAAATTAAATTCTTCACTAATTAAACTACTCATTAAACTAACAACACTATTAGATAATGAACTACTACTTGAGAGACCTGAACCTTGAGGAAGTTTAGATTCAATAGTTATCTCAGCTCCTGTTTTAATATCATAATGATTAATAACTTCTTTTATAGCTAACTCCATTAATTTTGTGTTTGTACTAACATCAGTAGAACATTTAATCTTAGTAGAATTTAATTTTCCTTTAGCTATTATATCTAGATTAATACCAAATGCAGATCCATATCCCGTAGCTATTGCATTTACAATCGTTGCAGAACCAGGGGATCGAACAATTTTTCTCAAGTAAATCACCAATCTATTATTTTTAATATGTATCTTTAAAATTCTTAATAAACATGTAAAATGAGATTTATATTAATATTTCGTTGATGCATTAATAGAAAATTTTAAATAACATGAAAAATATATTAATTTATTATTATTTATAATAAATAGCTATTTTTAATATTATAAAATCTAAAAAATATTAAATTAATGAGTTATTAAAACTAAAGAGTTGATATAATGGTATATAACATAGAAGTATTTACATCCCCGACTTGTGGGTACTGTCCAATGGCTATAGATGTTGTTAATCAAGCAAAAGAAAAACTTCAAGATAAGATAAATGTTGAAATAGTTAATGTAGCAACTGAAGTACAAAGAGCTCAGGATTATGGTATAATGGGTGTGCCAGCTATTGCAATCGATGGTAATATAGAATTTGTTGGTGCTCCAACTCTTGATGATTTACTTTCAAAGTTAAAATAAGTTTTTTTTTAATTTATTTATTTTTAAATTTTTTTCTTTTAAAAGATTACAAATATTTGACTTTTTCTTATTTTATAATTAAATTACTTTATTTTCGCTGATTTTTATGAAACTTAAAATATTACCTCCAACCTTAAGACCCAATTATAGATATCTAATTTTAGATATTAAATCAGAAAAACCTTTATCTAAAAATGAATTGATATCAGCTATTTGGGAAGCCAGTATACATTTATATGGAGAATTAGAAATAAGTAACTTTAACCTTTGGCTTATGAGATTTTTTGATGGTAAAGATAATATTTTTAAGTATGAGGAAAATGTTAATAATTTTTTTTATTATAAAGCTGTTTTACGATGTCAAAGAAATTTTGAAGAGAAAGTTCGAAATTCTTTAACTATGTTATATAGATACAAAGGGAAAAAAATAGCTATTAGTACAATTGGAAAATCAGGTACAGTTAAATCAGCTGTTAATAAATTTATTAATCCATTAAATAAATGACTTTTCCTAAAATAATAAATAAAAAAATAATGATTTAAATTATTTTGCAGAATTTATGCTGTACAAACTATCTGATAACCATTTCATACAATATCAATTTTATATATTGTTATGCGTGTGGTAATCTTCCTTCTGCTTTACCATATTTTATATAATGTACTGAGGGATCCATTCCCGAATCTTTTACATCCCCATTTTTATTTAAATAATACTCCCTGTCAAATTTGTCATCGTCCAATATTTGGTTTGCATATCTTCCTTCAGCTTTACCATATTTTATATAATGTACTGAGGGATCCATTCCTGAATCTTTTACATCCCCATATTTGCTTAAATAATAATTTCCATCAAAACCGTACATCATTCAGTTCTGTATAAGGTGTATATGGATTAGAAGTACTTAGTGTATTTAATCCAGCCCTAAACAAACCAGTACCATAACCTCCACCTTTAATAACCTGATCCATATCAGAATATAATTCATTAGTAGGTAAAAGAGTTAAATCGCTATCAGATCTATAGGACTGTATAATAGCTGAGGCTTTACAATTACTACCTTCAACTTTGCTTTGGAAATAATCCATAATATTCCGAATCCAATCAGAATTCTGTTGATAATTACCTTTATATGACATTAAAATTATCTCATTAAGATAAGATTTCATTAAATCTATATCTTGACCATAAGTTGCAGCACCATTCATTTCAGGCATTATAAAAGCACTAAGAGACTTATCATTACCTAATCTGTCACGAGAAAATGCAATTAGATCACAAATAAGATTTTTATACTTAGGATCAGGATATGTGCCAGAAGTTCTGATATAATCTAAAATTATACCATCAATATTACTATTTCCTTTGACTCTATCAATAAATGGGGATACACGAGCTTTGGCATGATTTAAAGAATCAGGAGTACTATAATCCCAGTTACCAGTATCGGGATTAAAAAAAGACGGACAATATAAATACACTTTAAGACCAGCATTTTTAAACTCATTAATCCTATTGTCAGTCAGACCAGAACATCTTGCATTAATTATAACAGCTGTACAACCAGTAGCATGAATTATATTTGGATTAAAATTATACTGATATCCACTAATAACATCGTAAACTGGATGAGAACTATAAGAAGTAGCTTGAGTTGTTACAGGCACTAAATTATTATCAGCAGCTAAAGACTCAACACCAGTGTTAGTTCCATCATCAGAATTCATGATATTCTCACTACTAAAACCAAAATCAACAAGACTAAAAACCATTAAAAAAATAATAAACACAGCACAAAACTTTTTAAACATTGAAAAACTCCATAATTTAATTATTCTAATTTAATTAATTTTATAACATTTTAATATAATATGTAATGAATTTTTTATTTTTAAGAATCATGAAGTTTTAAAGAAATTAATAATTTATAATTTCACAGGCACTGTAAAAATTCATGTGGTTTTTCAAAAATCAAAAATCAATTTACCCCTAAAAACATTTAGCTCATATCTATAATTATTTTTTTTAGGTGATGTTATAAATTTCTAAAATGAAAAATCACACATTACATTCCCATTTCACATTTAATAACTCCATGAATTTTAAATTTAAATCAAGAGAAAATTATAATATTTTATTTTCTATTCTTTTATTAAGATTCTTTGGAAATTAAATAATAGCAATAATTTTCTTTATCATTGAAATACATTTTCTCTATACAAAAACCCATTAAATTATCATATTTTATTCAAAAATCAATTTTTTATTTTAGTAAATTAATAATATTTTAGTCATAGTATATAAACATTTAGTAGTAAATATAAAATCATGTCAAAGTTGAAACTGTAATTAATTAACTGAATTGTCAAATTGAAAATTTATAAAATCATCTTAAAAAATAGTTAAATGTATATTTTATAAGTATATTCTATTAATTTATATTAAGTATTAATTACATACTTAAATAAAAATGATTGTAAAATTAGTAAATGATAAAGATTATAGCAAAATAATTTATATATGAATAACACCATAATTTTTAATATATTTAAAACCTTATTTTTTAAGTTTAAAAAAGTTTTAAAGGAGATTGATTTAATGTATGAAACTTTAACATATTCTGGGGGAATTCACAAAAGTGAAGAAATTAAAGAACTTATTGATGATTTAGGGGGACTCATACTACAAGAAAATCTTATACAGATGGATTTAGTTATTAACATGGCTATCCCAATTGAAGATGTTGATAAAATAAAAGAAAAAGCTAAAGAACTTTTAGGTGAAGTTTCTGTAGCTCCTATGGCTGGAACTGAAATAGCTATTGTATCTCCAACTTTAGCAAGGCATCATCTCCCTCATGCTGCATGTGATATTTCTGAGTATATTAGACGTTTTGGTGCGAAAGATAACATGATTGGTTTAGCAAGAGGAGCTGGAAAAGGAATAGCTGGGATAACACGTAGGGAAATAGATTTAATTGAAGAACATGATCTTGTTATTTTTGCATTGGGTAGTTTTAAACAGTGTTTAATAGATAAATTTTTTTTATATAGTGATATTGATATTCCAGTCATTGTTACTGGTGCCCCAGATATTGATGTTAATCAGTTACAAGGTGCAGATAAATATGTTTCTGGTTTAGGTCGTATTCCAAGAAGATTAAAAAGAGGGGAAAATATTAGGGCATTAAGAGAACTAGTTAAAACAGTTGAAGAAGTTTTGGATAATAAAAGGAGAGAAATGATTTCTGATCCTCCAATAACTCCAGCAATTTTTGTTAAAAATGCGATTGAAAAGCAAATTCCAGCTATTGAAGATGTTATTTCACCAACACCAGTAACAAGTCAATTAAATGGTGTTAGAGTAAAACTTGATTATGATAAGCATCACAGCGAAGTTGAAAATGTTTTAATAGGTGATAGAAAGCTTAAAGATATAGCTGAAATTAAAAAATCATATATGCGTGACTATATTTTGGTTAATCTATTAACTGAAAGTTCAATTATATCATAATTATTATTAAAAATGCTATTTTAAGGAATTTAATCATCATTTTGAATATAATTTCTATCTTTTTAATATGAAATTTTTATTTGTAATGGATTTTTTAAAAAATCATTTCTTTTTCATTCCAAAAAAGTTAATGGCTTCTACTAAATCCCTAAATTGTTCTATTTCTTTTTCAATTACATTTTCTTCAGTTAATGTTCCACTCATCTCTCCATCAACACTTAACTTATCAGGTCCTCTACCAACTACTCTATCCTTACCATCTGTAGAAAGTATTCTCTCAGCATCTAAATCATGGACAAAAGCTCTTCTGGGAATTAAAACAGTATCTTTAACCTTAGATAAATCAATTTCTTCTAGATCTTCTTTTGTTATTAAACAAGCAATTTCTTTCTCTGTAGATATCACATTTACATCTTCTACTTCAAGTTTTTCAAAAATCTTGGCAATATATGGACCAGCTATTTTAGATGATATTATTGTAGCTTCTCCAGTTACTTCTTGGATAAATTGTAAATATATTTCATTTGTGTCTTTAGCTATTGCAAAAGGAGCATTAGTTTTTGGATCTAATATTGGAGTTCCAGTCACTCTTAAATTAAACTGAGAATCTATCTCTTTTACTAAGCTTCCAAATTCATCTACAGTATGTGTTCTAACACCTTCAAGAATAGGGGCATTTTTAAGTATAATACCTTGATTTATTCTATTTGCAAACCTCATTAAAATTATTGCTTTAGCTCCCCAATCTTCAAGGTCACTACATGTTTTTAATAAAATATCTCCATCATTAACACCAGGAATTATAACTGATGCAGCATGAACATCAACATTTTCAGAGAAAATCTTTAAGGCTTTCATTGATTCTTCTGGTTTTAAATCACGGACCCATTCTTTTCTAAGATTTAAATTAGTACTAAAAACCGTGTAAGTTACCTCATCCACACCGTTATTTATTAATGTGTTAGCTATTTCCCCATCAATAAATCCTTTCCCACTTGTATAACCAAGATGACTGGTAAGTCCAAATTGATTTATTGTTGAAACTAATTCATTTAGATGAGGATAACAACTAACATCTCCTCCTCCACTAATGTTGATTTTTAAATCATGATTTTTATAATTTCCTAACATTAATGTGGATTGCAACTCACTGATAACTGCAAAAGGTGGTTTAAAATTATTTTTACCTTCTCTTAACTCTTCACCACATCGTGAACACCCAATTTTTCCAGGAGAACAACTAACACATCCTAAAGGATCAAGCTCTTTAACTTTTTTAAAATAACAATACTTACAAAATCCTTTGCAATCGGCTCCAGGAATACCACCTATATCTGCTACAATCTGCATTTTAATCACATTTTATTTAGTTTATTATTCTTAATCATTTTCTCATGAAATTAATGATTTAATATGATTTTAGAGAATGAAATAGAGTATCAATATATAAAAAATGAAAATTATTAAATTAGAAATATTATAAGAATATTTACAGTTACATTTATATATGATTAATGGCAATGTAAAAACTGATAAGGTTTTTCAATTTCATAAATGTTTATATACTAAATCATATATACTATTTTTTTTAGATGTTTTTATAAATATTTCAATTTGAGAAATCAGACTTAATTTTATATTATATGATTACCATTATATTTATATATGATTAAGAACTAATACTTTTTGTATGCAGGGGTGCCCGAGAGGCCAAAGGGGGAGGACTTAAGATCCTCTGGTGTAGACCTTCGAGGGTTCAAATCCCTTCCCCTGCATTTTTATATCATAATAATAATTCTTTCCACATGATTTTAAATTATTAATAAGATAATATTGATTTATAATCTTATTGGTTAGTATGTTTGAAAATAATCATTATTAATTCATTGTATTAAGATTATAAAAAAATTAGATAGAATTATAATTGAAACATTGAAGAATTGGTTGGATTATTAACTTTATTATCTTTTCACAGATTATTTTCGTGGTTTTTATATATTAATTGTATTTAAACATATCCTTAGATATTTACTTATTATTTTAAGTTTATTTGCCTCAGTGGCTCAGTCGGTAGAGCGATACCTTGGTAAGGTATAGGTCGGGGGTTCGAATCCCCCCTGAGGCTTTTGTTGATGTTTGTGTAAGAAAAAATGGGATAATGGTTGGACTTATTTCTGGAATCATGTCAATCCTTGATATACTTATCATGTAATTTCATATATTATAAAAATATAATAGACTTAGAAATAGGTTCCTGTAAAAAGTGATGTGAGGTTTTCAATTTTTAAGAATCATTTTATTCATTAAAACATAGTTTACATAATCTAATAGGATGATTTTATAAATTTTAAGATGAAAAATCATACATGCATTTTGCAGTGTTCGATTTATAAAAGTCATGTTAAAATAAATTTAAAGGATGTTTAAATGGTATTCGAGTTCTCTTCTGTCATTGTCAATGTTATTTTGGGAATGATTATAGTTTTTTTAGGGACCATCGCTTTAACTATTTTTTTTAGGATTTTAGGTCAAAACAACCTAATCGGGAATTTATATAGTAATGTGAGGGGAGGAATACCTCGAGGAATAGGTTTAATTCCATGGATTATGATAAGCTTATTTTTCCCATCAGATTTTAATAATTTAATTTTAGTAATGGGGTTTTTCGCACTTCTTGATGATATCTTTGGAAGATACAAACTCCTATTTTTACCTATGGAGATTGGTCAACTATTTAGAGGGATTGGAATGATAGTTGTAATCCTTTTGGGTTATCCAATAATGGGATTTTCAGCTATTTTAGTTGCTTTAATGATTCAACCAATGAACATATCAGATATGCAACCAGGATCTACAACCAGTGTTGTCATTATAATGTCTATAATAAGTTTAGCTGTTATGATTTTAATTGGATCATCTACTTATAATAACAGTATTCCTGCAATTTATCCTGCAATTGTTTTGATTTTATTTTCTATAGCATATTCTCCTTTAGATTATATGGGTAAGATAATGATGGGAGAAGTTGGGAATCATTCATTTGCAATAGCTTTAGGTATTGTTTTTTATCTAATCGGAGGGTTTCTAAGCAATTTAATTTTTTTCATACTAACAGCTATTCTCATATCCATTATAAGGAGAAATACATTAAATCAATTTTTTAAGGATCATTTGGGAATAAAAAATCCTGTTTTTGGAGATTATTTAATGGATGTTTTAACTGGGGGAGGATTAGGCGATTTATTAAGAAGAGTGTTTTTAGGTAAAAAGCAGATGAATATTAAAAATCCAATTTTATTAAACTTAGGATTTAGACGTCTTTTTTATAATCCCCGTTCAGTAAAAAAAAGTAAAAAACATTCTTCGTCATGATTAAAGCATTATTCTTTCAATCATTTTTTCCTAATTCTTCTAAAAAGGTACATACTTGACATATTGTACCTGAAGATGGTTCACCACAAATTTCACATCTATTAAAATTCATAGTATTTTGATATTGATTTTTAATAGCTATTTTAATTTTATCAAAGCCTCTAAGAGTAGAGTACATAATTGTTGGATGATTATTAGTTAAATTTTTCATAATCTGGGAAACTTCCATTCTAAATGATTTATTAGAGTAGGGGCATGATGCTAAATGAGGATTTAAATTCTTTGCTATTGCATATAAACCAATTTCATGTTCTGGAACTTCTCGAAAGGGTTTAATTTTTGGTATAAAAGCTTTAGAATTTATTTTAGCACCAATTTTAGAAAGGTTGTAAATGTTTCCTTCTAGATAGTTCATTAAGATAGATTGTGTTTCATCATCTAAGTTATGACCTGTAGCTATTTTATCAACATTTAACTCTTTTGCTACTTTATTTATAATCCATCTTCTAAATACTCCACAATAACTACAAGCTCCTTTATCAGTATTTTTGCTCATGATTTCATCTAACATTAGTCCAAAAGAATCTTTAAAAGAAACAATCCTATATTCTATCCCTAAATTTTTCACATGTTCAGTAGCTATTTTAATTCCTGATTCTCTGTAATTGTTAATTCCTTCATCTACTATAACTACACATAAATCAATTATCTTCTTTTGATGAAATTCATATAAAATATCAAGAAGTGAGATACTATCTTTTCCTCCAGATAATGCGAGAAGAACCTTATCTCCTTTATTAATTAGTTTTTCCTTTTTAATAGTTTTTTTAACCTTTTTTACAATACTTTCAATAAAGCAATCACTACATAAAGCTTGTCCTGACTGTTTTCTTTTTATAATGATTTTAGGATTTCCACATTTACTACAAACTAACAAGCTTAACACATACCATGTTTTATTTTCTAAATCTTTTTGAATGTTTTTCTAGAACTGTGAGACTTTCATCATCTTGGGGGTGACTAAATTTTTTCTTATTTCTTTCATCATCTCTAAAGCTTGGTGTTTCTTGTTTAAACTTATTTTTTCTATCTAAATCTTGTATATATCTCGGGGAATCAAATTCATCTTCATTATAACCTCTTTGATTCTTATTAAAATTAGAATAGTTATGAGAAACTTTTCTATTGAAGTTATAATCAGTTCTCAATTGAGAAAATATAATTTTTTGAACTTTTTTAGCTGAACTTACATGTTTTAATTCCATACTTTCACCACTATAACCACTAAATATATTTATTGTTCCTACAGAAAGTATTCTTTCAAATAGTGTTTGGGAAAGTCTAATATCTTGTATATGATTGTACAGGAAATAATCACTTTTTAAAGAAAAAATTCCTCTTTTTAGAATTAATCTTACATCGGTAATAATATATTCAGTTTTAAACCATGAAAGTAAAATCCATATAATCCAAGCTATTAAAAAAAGGATTAAAATCAAGATAATTAAACTAAAAATTGTATTTATATTTGCAGTTATACTTGATAAAATCTCATTTTTAGGAAAAAATAAACCTTGAATATATTTACTAAATGATCCAGAGTACGTGAAAATAAACCCTAAAATTATAATCAGTAAAAAAGCTTTTTTAACTGATAAAATAAAGCTTGGTTGAGATTTGTATAAAATATTTTCATTTCCAAATTCATCATCATTTCTAAACATTTTATCACTCCATAATTTAATAACTATTTAGAAAAAAGTCCATATATTACAATGAGTAAAACACTAACCAATCCAATTTCCCAATATCCTAAAATTGTAGCCATATAAGATATTATAAAGACAAATAAGAAAATACCTATCATTTTTCCTTTTTTATTTAACATAAAGTTTAAAATAGTTCGGGTAAATTCAGAGGGGATATAATAACCATATGTTCCATTTGCTAATTCAAAGTTAACAAGAGACAATGGAGATCCTCCCGTAATTTCATCAGATATTTGGGCTTTTTCACCAGCTTCACGTCTTGTTTGTCCTACACCTGCCCTAATTTTACCATTGTTATTTAAAGTAAACCATGCTGAATCTAAACCTGCTTTAATAGCCGTGCTCTTACTTGGAAATTTAGCTATTAAATCATCTCCACCTTCACGATATCCTTCAATTGTACCATCACAATCATTTACAATGAAATCTCGAATGTTATTCATTATTTCTACTAATTTATTCTTACCATATTTATTTGTAAAATGGGTTGAGTTTATCATATCAATAAATAAATAATTTTGATGATCTTCAAATTTACCAATACCTTCTTTAAATTTAGATTTAAATATAAGAGCATACTCTCCACCTAATTTAGTAAAACCAATTCCAGATAAAGGTCCTATTTCTTTATTAAGATTGATTAATCTTTCAACAGCAGCAGCAGCTGTCATTCCTACACTAGTTTTTACTGTAATATCATTAGATAATCCTAATCTAATAATTTTAGTAGCTATCTTAATTCCATCATTTTTAGAAAGCATTCGAGCAACAATTTCGGTTGTGCTATGTTCTATAATTTCTCCCTTTGTTCCTACTATGATTTTAGAAAATTCATTGATTATTGAACTTGATATAGATAGTTCAACATAAAGATAACGATCATCATCAGTAATAATATTACTTACAAGAGCATATTCCTCTATTTCATTTTCAGCAGGCTTCAATTCATAAAATTGATGATTTTTAGGAATATTTTCTTCCCCAATATCTTGCAGTAAGTTATAAAAAATACTTTCAGTGGTAATATTAGCTGGCGTGATTTCCATAAGCATGGTTTTTGTAAAATTAAACATATTTACATACTGATTTTCTGTATTAGAAGCAGGATTATATTTAGTGCCTATGCTTATTATCTTATGCTTAAGTATCAACTTAAAAATCCATCTAAGTAAAGCATTATTGCCCATTAACATCCTCCGATATGATTAATAAATTAACTTGAACTTTAATAAATGATAATTTGACTTATGATAAAAATTTAAATACTTTATTTATATTTGTCTTATCTAATATTTAATTCTTTACTTATAATATAATTTAATAGAATAAAAGTTTAAAAAAAGTAATGTTTAGCATTATTTATTTAATATTTAAAAATCATTTAACATGAAAAAAATTATTAGACAAATTCTTAAAAAATAAAAAATTATTATTAAATATGATTAAGGGATACTATTATATTATTAATTGGCGAGATAGAAACATTATTAATTTTTAAATGATGTTTTGAAACTTGCAACCATTGATAAGAAATTTGATTGTTTTTTAACAGTTTTCATAACATTTGCTGGACCTATTATTGTAATAACCACCGCTTTTTTCTTTGAAAGTCCAAAAAATGATGAAGTGTCTTTTTCTAGAGTATGAACATCTACACCAACAAAATTATCAACATCTATTTCTCTCATAGTAGTTTCTATAAGTTCAGCTCTTTCAGCTGGTGTTAGTCCTCCTTCTATCACAACAATATTTCCTTTTTTTGTTCTTTCAACAATCATGTAAATTTTTTCCATGCTTGTTGCATTTTCAAGAGCTTCTGAAGATATAAAATCCATTTTTAATTCTTCCATGACAAACACCTTCACCTAAATTTCTTAATTATCTCTTTATAGAGCTTTTCTATATTTTTTCCTTCTAAGGCAGAAATAGGAACTACAGTATGTTGTGGAAAAACTGAAGAGATCCTATCAGGATTCGCGGCTTCATCATCTATCTTATTAGCTACAACAATAAAAGGAATTTTTCTTGCTTCAAGATTCCCAATTATTGTTATATTGGTATCTACTAAAGGATCTGTTGTAGCATCAACAACCAATAAAACACCACTTACATCATCTAACCATTTAATAGCTTCAATAATTCCTTTTGTAGCTTCTTTAGCTCTTTCTTTAGCTTCAGCTTCTGTTAAGCCATATTCTAAAAAGTTTTGATAATCGACTTTTGTAGCTATTCCTGGGGTGTCTATTATATCAAAAGCAATCTCCTTATCTCCCTCTTTAATAAGAACTTTTTCTTTTTTAAAAACAGTTCTGGTTTCATGAGGAATATTGGAAGCAGACCCAATTTCTTTTCCTAACCAATCCTTAGCTATTTTATTTGCTAAAGTAGTTTTACCAGAATTAGGATTACCATAAAGTCCAATACTAATCTTGTCATTTTTTTTAAATAGATTTTTTATAAAATCGAATAGTCCCATTATATCACTGATAAATACTTAAATATTTTTATAATTATATACTAATTGAAAAGTTTCATTTAAATAGTATTATATATATTATTACTACTTAAAAGTTATTATTAAATTTTATATTTATATATCTATTAAACATAATTTATGTATTTTAATAAAATTATATTATAAATAAAATATGTGCAATTGATATATAAATAAAAAATGTATTATTAATTAACTCACAGGCGATAAAATGTTGCATGTTATTGGAATAGATTCTGAAAGGGATAATATGACAATAGGATCTTTAAATGCATTGAAAAAGTCAGAAGTTATCCTTGGACGAGAAAAACATCTTATCATGGCTTCAGATATTATATGGGAGAAAAAAATTCCTGAACATCCAATAGAAGATAAACTCGCAATGATTGAACTTGGAATATCTCTTGCTACTGAAGGTAAAGAAGTAGCATTAATAGATTCTAATGATCCTGAAGTTTTTGGGATGGGAAATTTTCTTTTTCAGAGTTTAGGTAAGTACAATGATATAGACTTTAAAATTTATCCTTGTGTAACAGCTATTAATCATGGAGCTTCTTTAATTGGAGCTCCATTAACTGATTTTGCAACCATTAATTTAAACAATAAATTAATCACTTTAGATGAAATTAAGGAAAAGCTTGAGTCTGCAATTACTTCCAATTATGTTGTAACTATTTATAATCCAAGTAAAAAAGAACATTTTAAATTAATAAAAAAGATCTTATTAAGTCTAAAAAATCCTAAAAGTCCTATGGCTATAGTTAATTTTAATAATTCTAATAATAATGAGATTACTGATAATCATAAAATAATTAAATTAGAAGATTTAAATCATGACGAAATAAGTTCAAATACACTTTTAATCATTGGAAATCGGATGACTTATATAGAAAAAAATAAATTGATTACTCCTGAACCGATTATTATAGAACCCATCATACATCCTTTAACAAGACAGTTTTATACGGATTTTTTAGAAGATAAAAGTCCGAAAGGAGCTGATAAATCTTGTGAGTATTATCCTTGTCATAAAATGAAAAATCAACTATGTGATTTCTGTTATTGTCCATTTTATCCCTGTTGTGATGGTTCTACTGGTGGAAAATGGATTAAAAATAAAAATATTTGGAATTGTATAGATTGTAGTTGGATTCATGAGAAAAAGGTTATCGATCGTGTTAAAGAGGGGATAAATGAGATTATTTCTGAAGTTGATGATCTTAAAATGAAAAAAGAAGAGTTAATGAAATTAAGAAGGAAATGTATTTTTAAAACTAAAATATGATAATTGGGGGGAAAATAAATTGACAAGTATTAAAGATATTTTAATTGATATGAGAAACTTATCGGAGTTAATGGTTGATTTAGCTTATTCAGCGATTTTATTTAATAATAAAGAAGTTGCTGAAGAAGTTTTAAAGCTTGAAAATAAAGTAAATAGTTATAATTATGAGATAAAAATGCAGTCGCTTATGGCAGCTCGCTCTAGAGAGGATGCTGAAATGTTAACTCCTCTTCTTGAAATAGCTGAAGCTGCTGAAACTATTGCTAATTCTGCAAAAGATATTGCTGATTTAGTTTTAAAAGGTTTAAAACCTCATCCTGTTTTTAAAATGGTCATGGAAGAATCAGAAGAAACTGTAAGTAGAACTCATATTTTAAAAGGATCTATACTTTCTCAAAAATCATTAGGTGACTTGTTATTAGCTACAAAAACTGGAATGAGAATAATAGCTATTAGAAGAGGGGAATCTTGGATATATGGGCCTAATAGGGATACTGTACTATTTCAAGGAGATACTTTAATATTCAAAGGTACAGAAACTGGATCAAACATCTTAAAAAACATTGCAAGCAGTAAAATAACATTTGATGATATTTAAATTAAAATTAATTAATTGTGTTGATTAAAATGATGGAAGGTGATGCATCTGAGAAATCTATTGAAATTCATTCGCCATCTTCTATCAAATATTATAAACCTACCTGTTTATATAAGTAGAAAAATAATATCTGATGAAAATAAAGACTCCTTTTTAAAGAATAATAAAAAGATAATACTTCAAGGTCTAACAGCACTATTAATATGTGTTGTGGGTGATCTATTTGCAGGGATTATATTAACCAACATGACAGATTATCTAAAAAATTTTCCAGGTTTGATAGTTTTAATACCTGGTGCAATAGGGATGAGAGGTAATATTTATGGAGCATTAGCATCAAGACTTGGAACAAATCTTCATATTGGTACATTATCTTCAAAACTTAAAAAATCAGATATTTTAAGTCAAAACATCCAATCATCAATTATTTTGAGTTTATTATTATCCCTCTTACTGGGAATTTTAGCAAAAATAACATGTGTGCTCCTTAATTTTGATAGTATTTCTTTAGTTGATTTTATACTTATATCAGGATTTTCTGCTTTAATTTCAAGTTTAATACTTTTACCTGCTACAATTATAATACCAATTAAAAGTTTTCAAAATGGATGGGATCCAGACAATATAACTATCCCAATAATAACTGCTTTAGGAGATTTATTTACCTTACCTTCAATGATTATCTCAGTTTATTTAATCTTATTTATTCATAATCCATATCTTAAAACATTGATAGCTATTTTACTTATCTTATTTACTTTAATTTACTTCTATTTTGCATATAAATCTGATTCTAACATAAAAAAAATTCTAAAACAAAACACACCTGTTTTATTCCTATCTTCTTTAATGGGAATTTCAGCTGGGCAAGTTTTAAACAATTCCATGGCGATTTTACTTAAAAATCAAGAAATTTTATCCTTAATCCCATTATTTTCTGGTGGAACTGGTGGATTATTAAGTATTTTAAGTGGAAGATTAACTTCAGCTATTCATTCTGGTATAATAGAACCCTGTTATAAATTAAGTGAGGAATTATTAAAAAATTTCAAGATAATTTTAATATTAAGTATTATATTATACCCCTTAATTGGTATTTTAGTAGAAAGCAACCTTTATTTATTTGCAAGTTCCCAAGCATATCATTTAATAGTAGTCTTAATAAGTATAATTTCAGGACTAATATTAATACCTATTTTAATGTTCATTGTATTAAATATATCAATATTTTCATATAATCATGGATTGGATCCTGATAATATTGATGTCCCGATTGAAACAAGTATAACTGACTTTTTATCCAACATCATGTTGATAGTTGTTTCGTTACTCTTTATTAGAATCAATTTCTTGTAATTTTATAATAATTAAAGAAAATTAAAATCAAATCATTACTTTATTTTTAAATAAATTTCTTAAAAAAGATATTACTTAAAACCAATTGATTTAAAAATAGAAATATTTATATGCTAATGAATTGAATATATAAATATAAATTTTTACAATTATTTTCATGAGAAAATCCATAAAAAATGAGATTTATGAAACTTCTCAAGAGATTAAGACCACTAAAATTACTTTATAATTAAATTAAGATGGACTAAAAATACCATGGAAAGGAAAGTTTAGTTTAATACTTCTGCTTATTTTAATCATTGGAACATCAGCCCATATATTTCAATCCAAACATCAAGATAAAGCATGGGATGGAGATATTCTTAATAACAATTAAACTTCCAGAACCACAAATAAATGGAACTATGTCTGTAGAACAAGTAATTCATGATAAGCGATCACTTAGGCATTATACTAACTTACCTTTAAGTTTAGTTGATGTTTCACAACTTATGTGGGTAGCACAAGGTATAAAAGATAAAAATACAAATTATAGGACAGCTTCATCTGGATCACATATATTTAGCCTAGAAGTATATATTTTAATAGGTAAAAATGGTGTAAGTATTAACAATACAAATAAATTAGAAGAAGGATTATATCATTATAATATTTTTAATCATAGTCTAGAACAACTTACAAACAAAGATTCTCGCCAAAAATTAGCAAAAACATCAGATTCCACAACCTTGGGTGGAAAGTGCACCAGTAGATATTATAATAACTGGAAATCTTCAATTAGGATTAAATAATGATATTGAAATTGTAGTTGGGGATGAAAATTCAATTAAAGATTTAAATCATGGTATATTAAAGATTGCAGCATTAGCAGAGCCTAAAGAGAGAGTTTTTTCAAATGTTTGGGAAATTGTAGATGAGAAAATGTCTGTTTTATACAGAACATACACTGGGATGAGAGCTATTTTATACTCTCTAGTAGTAGAAAAAGACACTTGTGGTTAATTCATAAAGAAGTAATGATTTTACCAACTGGTAATACAAACAACACTTCTGTTTTAATTAGAAAAATTATTCAACGAATAAATTATTTTATAAAAAACTATTTTAGACTATAATTATATAAATTAATAGGAAGTAATAACTATGAAAGTTTTTAGAGAAAGAGGAGAATTGACAAGATTCCAAATATTATATGAAATATCTAAAAGAGAACCAAATCTTCGCCAAACAATTATAGCAGAACGTCTTGGTTTAACAATTCAAGCAATTTCAGAGAACATAAAACAATTAATTAAAGAGGGATATATTACAGCTGGTAAAAATGGAAGATCACCATATTCCGTTACTTTAAAAGGAATTAGCAGAGTTAAACATGAGGCCAATATTCTTAAAAATTACACTGATGAAATTTTTAATACTATGAATTATTATAAATCAATCTGGCCAGCAATTGCTAGTGAAAAATTAAAAAAAGGAGAATTAGTTGGGCTTTATATGGACAATAGTGTTCTTTATGCAGGTAAGAAAGAACAAAATGCAACAGCACTAACTTTAACATCTGCAAGTGAAAATGATGATGTTGGATTAACAAACCTTTCAGGAACAATAGAAATAAAAACTGGTCAAGTTGTAATAATATCTCTTCCCACTATAAAAGAAGGAGGTTCAAGAGCATCTGATTTAAAGTTAATTAAAAGAACTTATAAATCAGGACTTAAAACGTGGGGATTAGATGAAAAATTTGATAGAATTGGGGTTTTAGGAACAACAGCATATAGTGCATCTTTGAAATTATCAATACCAATTGATTTTGAGTTTGCTGTTAGTAAGTCAACCATTTCAGCTACAATTAAAGGATTGAACGTTTTAATAATCACAGTAGGGAAAATGGCTGAAAGCGTAATCGAAAAATTAGAAACTAATGGAATTAAATTTTATCGTTTAAATGCTCATATTTCATAAATTAGGCCTAAAGTTTTCTTAATCTTCAAATTATCTCTTTAGATGTTGAGATGGGTTTAAATAATCATCTAAATGATTCAAAAAATCTTCATTATCTAAAATTTCTATCTTTAAATTCTTTATATCACACAATTTATAATCCACAATATCCTCTTTAAGATTTTTACCTATTTTTAAGATATTAATGTTATTTTCTTTAAAAACAAAATGAATAAATTCTTCTGGACTTGTATATTTTCTTTCTTTTTTTTTAACTAAATAGCTATTTTCTAGAAAAGCATCTTTATGAATGGATAAAAAGTGTTGGCATGCTTTTTTATACCAGATTTTAGGACCTATATTTTTCTCATATTTTCCAAGAACCCATGAATCTAATTCAATAAGTAAAATAGCTATTTCCTCTTCATCACTCCAATAAGCAGTACCTGTAACTATAAATCCTATTTCATCTAATTTCTCTTTTAAGGAGTCCGTGGTTTTTTTAAGTTGAGGATATATATTATCAATTGAGATATTAGGAATGTTAAAATAAATAGCTATTGTTTTTGTTTGTCTTTCTTTAAAAATAGTTAAAAAATCATCTTTACTTTTACTTAATCTTTTAAGAGGGTAGAAGTATTCTTCTTTTGGATTTAATATAAAATTCCTTGAACCCGTAATAAATTCACTTAACTTATCATATGTAACTGATGCTGCAACATTTCTATTTTTATCTGTTGGATCAATAACAATTAATTTATCTTTAAACAGATGGGATGTTTCATATTCTTTTATATCAATGATTGTGTTTTCTCTCCAGTTACTTGCACTTGTTAATGTATTTTTAAAAGAACCATATTTTATTATTAGTAGTTCAGCTAAATATCCTGCAAAACCACCTGTTTTAAAGTCAGACCCATATACTTTTATTTCTTTCATGAATTTTTTAAGTAGTAAAACCTCATCTTTTTGATTTTCTTTAAGTTTTTTAATAATATATTTCGTATGAAGTGTTGTTCTATCAACTGCTGATTTTAATTGATTACTATTTTCAATATCATAAGCTGGGACAATATCTATTGAATAATCCCCTACATAAATATTTAAGTAAGGGTGTGAAGCATAATGTTTAAAAGATTTTCCATTTAAAACTGTATTACAATAGTTAGCTAATCTTAATCCTCTTTCTTTAAGTTCTTGCATTGAAACTTCAAGGGGGAATGTTATGAAAATATCTATGTCTGCATTTCCAGAAAGCCATGTACCCTTTGATATTGAACCTGTTAGATAAACTTTAACTTTAAGATTATCTTCAATAGCTTTTTCTTCAATAATCTTAATGGCTTTTTCTGCAAGAGATTCAATCTTATCTTTTTCATCTTGATTTGGTCTTATTTCATTTAATATAGTTTTGTAATTCATAATTAAATCATCCTTTAAGAAAAGCCCTTATAAATGATGCTTCACTATCAATTTTCATCGGAATAAAAAATCCAGTGTATTTATTCTTATCTAAGTTATTTAGGTTTGTTAGGTTTTCAACAATCCACACATCATTTTTAAGTAATAATTTATGCATTGTTGATTTGGAGTATTTATCAACACTGGGGCAGTCAATAGCTATTCCTTTTATTTCATTTTCTAAAAATAATTTAGTTATTTCTTTTGAAAGATAAAAATTATCTCTAAAGTAATTATCATTTCCCCATTTCTTAAACCAAGTAGTGTTTAAAATAACAATATCCTCTATCTTTTCAGGAATTTCTAGATCATCAATAGCTATTTCTTTATTTTTAGTTTCATTATTCTTAAGTGTTAATATATTGCTTTGCCCTATTAAGTTATTTAAATTTAATTCATGTACTTTTTTCCCATTTTTAATAAAATGATAAGGTGCATCAATATGGGTTCCGCTATGAAGACCAGATTTAATTTCATATAAAGAATAATCATCATCTTTAGAAACAGATTTTAATCTAAACTTAGGATCACCATCAAATACTGGGATATTATCCCTTAATTCATGTGTTAAATCAATAAATACCAATAATATAACCTTTTTAATTAATATCATGAATATATTTAATGGGATTACTGATTAGAGAATGATGATTAAAAGGGTTAAAAAATAACCCAGCTGAAACTAATACAATTCCAATAATTAACAAATTATACTTCCTTGACATACACTAAACACCTGTAGAATTTACATGAAAAAAATTAAGAATAACAATTGAATGTAGTATCAACATCAAATTGAACATACTTATCCACTGGATCAAAATGAGCATGCATATTATAAATACCTGCATGATCAAGACATAATTGTAGATCACCTAAATGAGCAACACCGGAATTATCAGTTTCAATGACACCTTCATGATATTCTTTATCCTTAGTAAAACTTTAACAAGGGTGTAAACCCTTAACAATCATAGCAGTAGGACCATTAGGTGCATAACACGTACCTATATACATTTCATGATCTTTATAATTGAAATTAATACTACCCTCATCAATAGCCTTACGGGATCTCCAATCATCAAGATTGAAATGATCAGGTGTATCATCAACAATTCTAGCTGCATGATCATGTATTATACCTGTAGAGTACATATAATAATCATGATTATTACGATAATCCTCAAGAGATACAATATCACCATTCTTAAGATACTCTAAACCTGCAAAAATAGAACCATGACTTGTATGATGCCCCCAAATACCAAGTCTCTTATTACCAGGTTCATCAGGGAAATAACTATCACCATGCTTCCAACCACAATCATACTGCTCAGAATAATCAGGAGTTAAAACAACACGTTTATCTAACTTATGGAGATCTAATACACCCTAACTATCATTATAACACACACCTGAAACAGTATTCATAGTTAAACCAAATAAACAAAATGATAATAATAAGAAAGTTTTATTCAAATAAATACCTCCAATAAAAATTAGAGAACAACTTTTTATTTGTTCTCTAATAATAAAGGTAGTATTTAAAAAAATAAAAAAAAATTAAGGATAACTATTAAATGTAGTATCCACATCAAACTGACCATACCTATCAGTTTGATCAAAACGAGCATGAACATTATAAATACCAGCATGATCAAGACATAACTGTAAATCAACTAAATGGGCAACACCTGAACTATCAGTCATAATTATACCATCATGATATTCTTTATCCTTAGTGAAAGAAACATTCAATTTCTGATTAGGTAAAGTTTTCCGAATATTACCCCAATGATCCTTAGCCCATAAAGTAATACTACCTTTCACGATACCATTCTTATCCTGCTTAATACTAGAGAAATCTAATTCAGTACGTATAGGCCTAATAATATAATTAACATAATCATCATCACCAATATCATGATCAACCCTCAATCTACCAGAAGCAATCCTAATAGCCTCAAAATTAAGATCTGGAATTGAACCAGGACTATTCCATTCACGGAAAAACCCAGTACCATCAAAAGCATCAAAGAAATCCTTAGTATACCAACTAGAAATATCATTATTACTCATCCAATTTCTTAATTCAAAAGTATCGCCAATATAAATATCCAAAGGATAAGTATATGAATTCGCAGAAACACTACCAAAACTACTCATAACTAAAATACTAATTAATAACAAACTTAAAAACTTCTTAAATAACATAATAAACCCCCAATAAAGTTGGACTACCGTCCAAAAAATAAAAAAAAATTTATGTATAAAATTGTTTCTCTAATGTAGCCATACCCCAACCATACTCATTAGGTTCTATAATACAACTAACTGCATACTGAGTACCTACAGTTAAAGGGATATTAAGAGTTGATAAATCAACAGACCTGCGATTAAAGTTTTTAGTTTGATATGTATTCATTACACGAGTCTTTAAATCCATAATAGTAACTCCTACAGTACCATTCCTATAAACATCTCCACCATGAGGTGCTTTTAGAGTATTACGAGGCTCAAAAGAAACAATACCATTAAGAATACCATTCTTAATACCTATTGAACTATCATCCCATATATTACTTGAAGCTGGAACTACTTCAATTGTGTAGTAATC
>JAITXE010000006.1 GCA_031284925.1 Methanobrevibacter sp. | reverse complement strand
TTTTTTTCATGAAATTTTAATTAAATATAATTTAAGTGAGAATAATGAATTTTGTTGGAATGGATCATGGAACAACGGGAATTTCATTTGCAATTATCCAAGATGAAAAGATAGAACTCTTTAAAATAGATAGAGAAGATAGTAAATCTGGTAAAGTTTCAGCCATTGAAGAACTATCAAAGAGAGTTAATCTTAAATCTATAAATCTATTGGCCATGACTTATGGGATGGGAGATGGTATAAGTTCTATTTTACCTCTAAAAGATGTCAAAGATAAAGGAATTCTTTCAATCAGTGGTGCTGGAAAGGTGACTGGTGGGGGGGGACATGTTTACGAGGAAATTGAAAAATCAAACATTCCTACAGTTCTTATTCCAGGACTACATAGGAACTCATCAAGTCTTGATAAATTATTTAATGCAGCATATTCACATCAAGCAAGTTCTGAAAAGGTTAGTATTTCATACAATGCATATTTAACAACAAAATGGGAAAATTTGATTGTTGCAGATATAAGCTCTAATAGTGTTAATATTTTAATTGAGAATGGAAAAATAAGGGGAGCTATTGATGCATGTTTAGGTGCTATGGGAATAGTGCATGGACCAATTGATCTTGAGATGATTAGGAATATTGATGAAAAAAAAGCAACAGCTAATGAATCTTTCTCTAATGCTGGAGCTGTTAAAATAGCTAATGTAAGGGGGAAAGTTGCATCTTTAAAGGATAAAGTTCTTGAAAAATATAAAAATAATGATTCAAGTGGAATTTTAGCTATGCAAACATTAGCAATGACGGCAGCTATGGAAATATATTCTCTTGCAGGAATAGCTAATAAAAATGTAGATGGTATATGTTTAACAGGATCAATTGGATCTATTAAAGACCCATTAAATTTTGAGAACTTACTTAATAAATTTTTAAAAAACAGATTTGAGATAAAAATACTACCAAGTTCATCAGGAGCCATTGGTAGTGCTCAAATAGCCAGAGATATTTACAATGGAAAAAAAGATATTTTAGGAATTAATGTTGAATTTTAAATATTTGCTTGAAAAAAATTAAGTGAAAATATAAAATAAATGTTTTAAATAGATATATGAAACTTAGAAATATCTTTTTAAAATTCCTTCTAATACTTTTGCATGTCTACCTTCATCTCTTGAACTTTCAATAAAGAATCCAGCTGGACCTTCAAGAGAATTTTCTTTAGATTTATCTGATGCTACTTTTTTCTCCTTATTAGCCTTTTGCTCTCCATTAAGCATCATTTTCACATTTTCTTTTAGGGTAGGTTTAATAACAGCATTCATTTCTGCAAATCTTGCAGCATGCCAAGCTTCTTCTCTTGCTAAATTTTTAAATACTTCTGCTAATTCACCATAACCTTCTCTAGAAGCTTGTCTGGACATAGCTAAATATATTCCTACTTCTTGAGTTTCTCCAAGAAAATTATTTTGCACTTCCTTTTCTAATTCAGTACCTTTTGTAACACCAATTTTATGTCTATTTTCGATTTCCATATTTAAATCCTCCAGTTATTTACACAAACACTTAAACTATAATTTTATAGTTTTTTGAGTTTTTTAATTAATTATTTTAATTTAATTTTAAATTTTTATTTTATTTAATATCATTTATAATATTTAATTTTAAAGTATATAAAAATATTGTAAAACTTTTTAATTATAAATAAATATAAGAAATTTAAAATTCATCAATACAAATCATATAATTAGTATATTAATTTAAGTTAACTAAAATTTTATAAAATAATAAATTTAGAAATTAATAAATTAAAATGTTGATAAAAATGTTTAAAATTGTTTTAAATGGAAAAAATATTGAAACTAATAATAATCATTTATTCCAATTAGTGGATGAATTTATTCATGAAAATAACTATATTAAAGAAGAGCTTGTTGTTATTTTAAATGGGTTTCAAGTATTAGATGATTTTAAATTAAATCATGAAGATAATGTAGTAATTATTAGAAAAGGAGCAATGGTTAATAAAGAAGAATTTGAGAGCATGGTAAGTGCAAGATGCACACCAGGAGTTTATAATACTCTTAAAAAATCTAAAGTAGCTATTGCTGGTTTAGGTGGACTTGGGAGTAATGTTGCTATAATGTTATCACGTACTGGAATTGGAAAATTATTGCTCGTTGATTTTGACATTGTGGAGCCAAGTAATTTAAATCGTCAGCAATATTTAATTGAAGACTTAGGAAAATATAAAGCAGATGCACTTAAAGAGATAATCTCACAAATTAATCCTTTCGTTGATGTTGAAACTAAAACAGTGAAAATAACAGGAGAAATTATTGAAGAATTGTTTAGTGGTTATGATATTGTTTGTGAAGCATTTGATAAACCAACTGAGAAAGCAATGTTGATTAATAATCTTTCTCTTAAATTACCTGATATAAAAATAGTATCTGCTTCTGGATTGGCTGGATTTGAAAGTTCTAATTCTATTAAAACAAGAAAACTATTAAATAATCTTTATATCTGTGGAGATCTAGAAAATGAAGCCAAACAATTCCATGGATTAATGGCTCCAAGAGTATCAATTTGTGCAGGACATCAAGCAAACATGATTCTTCGACTATTACTTAAAATTGATACCCCTTAAAAATACTATTTTATTTCATTAAGTTGACAAAGTTTTCTTTAAAAAAATTATTTTAATAAAGATAAATATAATAACTATAAAAATAAATATACGATAAAAAGGATAAAATTATAAAAAGGAGATTTTTATGCATAAAGTAGCGGATATAACGGTTCAACATAATATTACAAAGGCAAATAAAAAAATAGCAGATAGAATCACGAAAGAACTTAATAATAATAAAGTTTTTGGGGTTGATTTTGTAGGGGCTATTGGTTCAGGGAAAACATCATTAATAGAAAATCTTATACAAAATATGGGCGGAAATATTGGTGTAATAGCTGGAGATGTAATAAGTAAGTTTGATGCAGATAGATTTAAGAAATTTAATGTCCCTGTTGAGGGTCTAAATACTGGAAAAGAATGTCATCTTGATGCTCATTTAGTAGAACATGCTGTTGAAAAGATACCTTTAGATAATATTGATTATCTTTTCATTGAAAATGTTGGGAACTTAATTTGTCCAGTAGACTTTGATTTAGGTTCACATATTAGGGTTGTTGTTATCAGTGTTAGTGAAGGAGATGATACAGTAGAGAAACATCCTTTAATATTTCAAAGTGCAGATTTAGTAATCATTAATAAGATAGATATTGCCGTCGCTGTTGGATCAGACACTGAAAAAATGGTAAATGATGTTAAAGCCTTAAATCCAAATGTTGAGGTTATTAAAACAAGTTTAAAAAATGAAATAGGATTAGATACTGTTATAAATGCTATTGAAACTTTTAAAAATAAAGCATAGTTAATATTCCATGAATTTATTAATTATAATACATTTATATTATATTAATTTATTATATGTAAGGGACTGTTTTAAATAATATTTTTAAAATGCTTCCTATGAAATTTAAGATGTTTATATTTAAGATTTAAACTATATTTTACTTAATATAATTATTTATATATAAAAATTCACTTACAAATATACAAATTATTAAAACTTATTAATAATACTAAAAAATTAAAACTTATTTAAACATATCAAATATTAAAATTTATTTTAGTATGTTAAATTAAATATGAGAATTAAAGGTGTTTAAATGACTAAAACCAAGTGTAAAATTTGTGGATATATTTATGACCCTGAAAGGGGAGAGAAAAGAAGAGGTATAGCTGTTGGTACAGAATGGAAAGATGTTCCTGATGATTTCAGATGTCCATCTTGTGGAGCTAAAAGAAAAGTTTTCATTGAAATAGATTAATTTATTAATTATATAAGTATCGTTTATGAATATCAAATAATAGAATACTTAAATTATAAATTGTTTAAATGACTAAATCTAAGTGTAAAATTTTCATTGAAATAGATTAATTTAATTTATTGATTAAATAATAAAATTAGAATAATAAATTATTAAAAATTTAATTTGTAGGTGATAGAATGAGTAATTATGTTTGTGAAATTTGTGGTTATGAATATGATCCTGAAATAGGTGATGCTGATAATGGAGTAGATGTGGGGACTGTTTTTGAAGATATTCCTAAAGATTGGGTTTGTCCAACTTGTGGGGCAGCTAAGGAAGATTTTAAACCACAATAATAAGAGTTTAATTATTACGGGGTGGTTCAAAACTCACTTAAATGAATAATGAAGTTTTAACATCCTCCTAAAGGCATGAACTTATTTATATATAAATTGTAGACATTAACTATGAGTATTACATTATTATGAAAGATTTATAATTTTTTAAAATAAAAAATCACACATATAATTTACAGTACCCAAAAATATCTTAATAAAGCAAGTACATGAACCAATCTCTTCAACTAATAAACTGAATTTTTTAGAATTGAACCCACCACTTTTTACAGTGTATTTAAACCAATAGAAAAATGAACAATAATTTAGAAAAATGAATAATTTAAATTAAGAATTATTAATCACTGAATTTTAATGGGGTGTTAATTATATGTATGAAGAATGTAGTTCTTATGATATTTTTGGTATTGATGAAGAATTTAGTCAAGAATTAATAAAAAAAGTTTATAATAAATTGATCTTTACTTATCACCCTGGAAATGTCCAACTGAAAGGAAAAGAGAATTTTAGAAAGAAAATATATAAAATTCAAGAAGCATATGAAGATTTAATTAATAATACTTAAGGAAAAAATAAAAAGTTTTCATCCAATACAAATCATGTTGAGTTCATTATTCATGATGTTAATAATAATAAATTAGCTGATGTAAATATAGAAGTTAGTAATACTAATGGGAAAAAATAAGTAAAGGAATTACTAAAATATGTAATGTTGGTGGAATTTTCTTAGATTTATTAGATGGAAAATATTCTAATGGAATTAATTAAAATTTTATTTTAAATATTAGTGTTTTCATAGAATAAAAAATCATATTTACAAATTTAAATGGCAAAGAATATTGATAGCATGTTTTTAGAGTATGTTCATGTAACTTTGTTTGGAATTTTGGGTAGTGTTTCTTTAATTGTGGGGGCTTTTTTTGGATATTATTTTAACATACCTAAAAAAATAATAGCTATTACAATGGCATTTACTGTTGGAGTATTAACTTCTTCAGTATGTTTTGAACTTCTTTTTGAGGCATATCGTTATGGTGGTTTTGTTCCGATAGTTATAGGGTTTTTTATAGGTCTTTTAACTTTTACTCTCGCTAATATAATTTTGAATCATTTTAATATTAAAAAACATGTCCTTTTAAAAGATTCACAGAATGAAAATTGCTTTGATGATAGAAATAACAATCAGAATACTCATTTTTATCGTGCTAATGGATTTTTTAGCTTTAAAAATCTAAAAAATAATCTTTTAAATATTAATGTTGGTAATACTTATTTTAATAAGTATCAAATAGAGAATTTTATCACAATTATCTCTGCTTTATTAGATGGTATTCCAGAAGCATTGGCTATAGGTTTAATGCTTGTTGTTGGAGGCCCTATTAGTATTTCAATTTTAATATCTATTTTTATTGCTAATTTATTTGAGGGTGTTTCATCTTCAAAAAATATGAAACTTGGTGGTTGGAAAGCAAGGTCAATTTTTAAGGTATGGGGGATTGTTTTACTTTTAGCTGCTTTTGCTACATTGTTTTCTTATTCAGTATTTTCCCATACAGATCAATATATTCTATCTGGAGCATTAGGAGTATCTGCAGGTGCTTTAATAGCTATAATCAGTGATGTTTTACTTCCAGATGCTTATGCTGAAACTCAAGAATGCACTGGTTTTTTTGTGGGTTTAGGGCTTTTGTTTTCATTTCTTTTATCACATATTTAATTACAAAATTAGTATTTTAATTAACATTAATAATGGGTGTTTAGTATAGATTATAATGAGAGGAATAAAGAAGGAAAAAAAGCTATAAAAGTAGCTATTGTTGGTAATTTAGCTTTAACTCTTTTTAATATATTAATAGGAGTTATATCTGGAAGTTTTGCACTTATTGTAGAAGGTTTTCATACTTTATCAGATATTGCAACGACCATAATTGCTTATGTGGGGTTTAGAATTGGTCAAAAACCAGCGGATAAAGAACATCCTTTTGGTCATGGAGCAGCTGAAGCATTAGCTGGTCTTATAATTGTATTATTTTTGGCTTTTCTTTCATTTGAAATAATAACTCAAGGAATTAATAGATTATTTTTTGATAAAAATATTTATAAAGTGGAGTACTTAGCTGGAGTAATGGCATTGGTTGGAATATTTGTGAACTTATTAATCTCAAATTATATATCTAAAATTGGGAGAAAGATCAATAGTCCAGCTATTATTGCAGATAGTAAGCATCAACAAACAGATATTTTCTCTTCAATAGCTATTTTAATCAGTGTTATATTATCTAACTTAGGGATTACATTTATAGATTCATTAACTGGTTTAATTATTGGGGGGTTAATATTAAAAACTGCTTTTACACTTGGAAAAGATAATATTGATAATATAATGGGTAAATTACCTTCTCAAGATATTTTAATCCAAATTGAAGAAACAGCTAAGTCAATAGATAATGTTTATGAGGTTCATAATGTTAAAGTGAATTATTTTGGTTCTTATGCTACTTTAGATTTGCATGTTGATTTGAATCCTGATTTAACTTTAAAAGAATCCCATAAAATCATACATGAAACGCAGACTAAAATTATAGAGAACATTGATATTATAAAATATGTTACAGCCCATGCTTGTCCATATGGTGATAAGTATTGTTTAGATGATTAGTTTATATAATTATCTTTAAAATCAGATAATTATTTTTTAATAAAATCGCCCAGGGTTGGCTTGTTGTTTTTAGAGTTTACACTATCTTTTAAGTCAAATTCACCTATTTTTTCAATTAAAGTTATTTTAAGTGCATTTTCAAATTTTTTAGCTAATTTTATATCTGGAATCATCTTCCCACTTTCAACACGACTTATAACTGAAGATTTCTCATTGATTTTCCTGGCTAACTGTTCTCGAGATAAACCTCGATTTTCTCTTTTCTCTTTAATTATTAGGTTGAACTCTTCTACTAATTCATCTTTCGGTTCATCTTTAAAAACATATTTTGGAGTTTTTTTCTCCTCCACATTAACATTTTTAGTTCTTGATTTAACAGCTATTTTAGGTTTAGGTGGGGTTTTTTGTACTTTACCAAATTTAGCACAATCTTCACAAACATCAAAAATAGCTCCATCAATTTTTGTTTTAATGGGCTTTTCATTTTTTATTACTTTACCACAAATTTCGCATCTCATGTTATATAATTTT
>JAITXE010000063.1 GCA_031284925.1 Methanobrevibacter sp. | reverse complement strand
AACTATCAGAATATTTTGATAAAATAACTGAAAAAGGAGCTAAAGCTATTTTAAGTAATTCTGATCCAAAGAACGAAGATAAAGAAGATGATTTCTTTGATGATCTTTATAAAAATCATATTATTAAAAGAGTAAAAGCAAAACGATTCATTAATTCTAATGGTAAAAAAAGAGGAGAAATCAACGAGATAATTGTTAAAAATTTCAGATCATGATTTCTACTTAGGAGATATCCAATGGTAAACTATAAAAAATTAGGATATGAACATATAGAAGAGTATAATACTGATTTTCTAAATACTTTATTAAAAACTAATCGTACTTATGACTTTTTTGTAGATTGGGATAAAATCTTTGATAAGTTAGAAAAAAATGTTGTTGAAATCAGTATTTTAAATAGTTTAAGTAAAATATCCTCTGATAAAGTAGAAGATAAATTTAGAGAAATATTAACAAAATATCCTGAATGTGTCCCATTACTGCCATTAATACTAGCTATTAGGGATAAAAGTATTGATGTTTTTGATGCAGAGCAAAAAACCACTAAAAAGATTGATTTTTCTAAAAGATACTTTAAAATAGATGAAACCATGAATTTTTCTAAAAAACAGGGCTATTAAATCTTTTTACAGAAATAGATGATTTATATTCTTATTTAACTGGGACAGAAGTAGGATTAGATACAAATGCCCGTAAAAATAGAAGTGGTCACATTTTTGAAAGCATCGTTGGCAATGTTTTAAAAGATATTATTAAAGATAGGAAAGACTATTCTCTTAAGGCTGAAGTTTCTGGAATAAAAATTGATAGAAAAAAGAGGTTTGATTTTGTTATATTTGAAAATCAAATCCCCAAATTCTTATTTGAATGTAACTTTTATAGTGCTATTGGAAGTAAACCTATTGAAACCGCTAATGCTTATATAGATTTACAAAATAAAATCAATGACACAGATATGATATTTATTTGGATAACTGATGGTTATGGATGGGAAAAAATGTTTCCTACATTGAAGAATTCTTCTAAATCTATTGAATATGTATTGAATTTTAATATGTTGCAGAGTAAATTAAAATCATTGTTATAAAAATACAATTAAATTTATAAATATAATGAGAAATAAACTTTTTATAAAATAAAAAGAGAACCAACACTAATAATAATAGTTCAATTATATTATTAATTTTAACTCTCTAAATTAGAATATAAACTATCACATTAATTTATAAAAGTACAGGAGCAAGTAAGTGATAAGAAGATCAAAAAAGAAAAAAACGACTAAAGATAAGATATCGCTTACTTTAAGGGAGATAGGTAAGAATATACCAAAATTAGATCTCCCCAAAGAAGTGAAGAAAGTCACACTTTCAATTTATAATGATACGCAAGATAAAGGTATTAGATCTGGAAAATCCACTAGATTGGTACTTGTTTCTTCATTTTATGTTGCTTGTAGGCAGTGTAATGCTCCAAGATCCTTAAATGAAATAGCTGAAGTTTTTGAATTAGATAAAGTAAAATTAGGGAGAACTTACAAAATTTTAGTAAGAGAGTTAAATATTAAATTAATTCCAACATCCCTACTTAGTTATATTCCAAGAATTGCAGATAAATTAGAATTATCTAATGAAACTAAATTACTAGCTATTGAAATAATTAATCAAGCAATAGAAAAAAGAATTACTTCAGGAAAAGACCCTAATATTCTTGCAGCTGTTGCAGTACACATTGCATCATCATTTACAGGAAGTGAAAAAACTGTGAATGAAATTGCAAAAGTAGTAGATGTTTCAACTACAAGTATTACTAAAAGATATCTATATTTAAAAGAGCAATTAGGAATAGATGATTCCACATATTTACAAAATTTAATGGACAATATAAACAATTCAAATGAAAATAAATAAGAATTTTGCTCAATATAAATTGATGACAAATGTAATATATAAGTTTAAATAAAGATTAAAATAATTTATTTTTGAGGTAATTATGAAAATATATTTAGATACTTGTAGTTTATAAAATACTATATGATAATAAAAATCTCATGAAAGCAAAATGTGATGCTAAATTATATATTCAATCTAAAATTCATGATGGATACTTTGATGAACCCCGAAGTTGTATTAATATCTGAAGCTATGGAGATTTTAGTAAAGAAATTAGGTTTAGTTGATGCTGAAAGATTCATAGACTTCATTAAAAGAGATAAATTTGATTAATGAAAAGATAAAACCATTGATGGAATAAATAAAATGGCAATTCAATTTCAAAAAGAAAAAAATTCAAATAAATGATTTTTCTCTAATTTTATCTTTAGATTTTAACTTTGAAAATATAAATTCACCCAAAACATTAGTTTTAAAAGTATTAGATCTATTATAAATAAAATTTATATGATAAAACAATAATTTCTCTATATATATTCAGATGTACATTACTAATTTTTTACGCTCATGTACATTAAAAAGTAATTAATAATTTCTAAAGTTGTGGTTTCATCCCCAAGAGAAGTTTTCATATTTGTAATAGAGTTCTTATATTATTTGCCTGATTACCTGTATATGTTGTACTGAAATCAATTGAATCACTATCCATACCATTTATTTTATCTGTCATCATTTTATAGTATTCAGTGTGCTTCAGTTAATTTTTTATCATATTCTGATTGTTCATGGGTTATGTAAACTGAATATCCTGTTCCAACAATAGCAAGAACTATTAGAATAATTATTCCAATTTTAACATTTTTACTTCTTAATTTCATCTACTAAATCCAAATCTGACATTTTATAACTCTATATTAGTTTTATAAGTTTTATTCATTTATTTTCAGAATTTTATTTTCATGACTCATTCCCCAAGATATCTATTAGTTAAATTAATATTTTAACTCTATCTTTAAAATTTTGGTGTTTAATTAAGAATTGTCTAACTTTATTATCGCCAGCAGCATCCAATTCTTTTTCTTTAGTTTCTCTCCGTTTATTTAATTCATCATTATTAATTTGTCCTTCACCATACTTTTTATTTTCTTTATACCATTCTTCACCTAACTCTAATCTCTTTTTATATTCTTTTCTAACATTTAATAATAAATCGACATATTTTTTCCCTTCATATGAGATTAAAAGGTAGTTTGTAGTTTCTAAGAGTGATATTTCATCTTCAATTAACGTTTTAAGTGTTTAAAGCATTATTATTCAGTTTAACGGTTGCTTCTGAATTATAATGTATTGTTTCATTTTTATTAAAATATTCTTCTTTATTTTTATCAATTTCCATTTTAAGTATTCATGTACTTTAGTTAATTTTTTATCGTATTTTGGATTGTTCATGATTCATGTAAAGTGAATATCCTATTCCAAACACAATAAGGACTATTAGAATAATTATTCCAATCTTAATCTTCCTATTTCTTAATTTATCTTTAATTTTTATAAAACTTAATATACTTTCAAATAGTCTATATTTTCAATGATTTTACTATTTCATTTATAATTGTAATAAATTTAATAGAATCTCAAAACTATAATTAATTGGAGAGTAAATTTCATTAAATTAAAAAAATTAAATCAATCTAAAACCCCATTTTTATCATTTAACCTATATTTTTATCTCTATTTTCTAGAAGTCTATTTACACCGTTTATATATGCTTCAACACTTGCATTAATAATATCTGGTTGTGTACTTCTTGCAGAGATAATTTGATCTGCTAACTTTAGCTTAACAATTACATCAATAAGTGCATCTGTTCCTCCAGTTATGGCATCCACATGGTATTCAACAAGTTTAACATCTGTAAATTCAGATAACCCTTTTCTAACAGCTCCAATAGCTGCATCAACTGGACCAACTCCAACATCAGCCATTATAACATCTTCATTATTAATTTCAAGTTTAACAGATGCTGTTGGAGTAACCTTGTTACCTGA
>JAITXE010000030.1 GCA_031284925.1 Methanobrevibacter sp. | reverse complement strand
ATTAATAAAAAATAAAAAATCGAACACAAATATTAAAATATATTGTTTAGATACAAGATATGAACCAATAAGAGCAGAAATAGATGAACCATTTTATGCAAAAACATCAGATAGAGTTTATTTAACATTAAAAGCATTAGATAAAGAAATAATAAATGAAAAAAATGAAAAAGAATTTTGTAAGCTATTCAATCAAAAAATAAATGAAATAAGAAATAAATACTATAATTTAATATTTACAACATACAGAGATTTTGGTAGAAAAAGATTATCTTTTAATTTTGCATATAAATTAGCAACATTAGTAGCAAAAGAATTGAAAAGAGGGAAATAAATGCTATATAAATTAAAATTAGAAAAAATACGAAAAGAAAAAGCAAAAGAAAATATTAAATTAATAAGAAAAGAAATAGAAAGTAAAGATTTAGATATAAAAATAGAAAATTTTATAGATGCATATAGCTTAAAAAATTCAAAAGAAGACATAAAAAAGCAAATAATAAATAATGATATAATAGCAGCACATTTTGCAAAGGATCCAAGTAAACAAAATTTAGGAGAAAAGTTAATAGAAGAATTAGATATAGGATTTAAAAAATTACCATCCAATGGGAAGTATAGTGTGCGTTTTGATGATGAAGGAAATATAAAAAGAGAAAATAGACCAGAATATACAAAAACAGACCAGAATATACAAAAACAGCAGATTATGAACAAGGAGGGAGGTATTGGACCCAAAAATATACAAAAAAGAAGGGAGGAGCACAGGATAATCAATATGCAGATGTAGTAAAATTTTTAAGATATGGATCAATGAAACATAAAGTAGGAGCATTGGTAGATGGAAATTATTATGACAATGGAAAAAGAGAAGAATTAAAAGAAAAATTCACAATGTCAAAGAATGTAAAAATAGATAGTGTGGATAAACATATACCAGAAAGAAAAAAAGAAGAGTTAAAAAAAAGTGAATAAGGATGAGTGTATTACTTGAAGTAATGGAAACAGATTTAATAGTATATTTTTTCCAACACCCAACTGAAAGCATTGAAATAATGTTTAAAATCATGACATTGACTATAAACTATTTGATCCCCAAAACAAACAAATCAATAGATTATTTAAGATAGATGCTGATTTTAATCATTATTTTCATGATTAATAATTAAGGATAATTTAATAGAAATATTTCAATTATAAGTATTTTACATGCGAAATTTTCAGGAGGAAAAAATTTTACATTTATGAAAAACCAAATAAAAGATTATGAGAACCCAGAGATTATAATAATTTAATAATAAAAATGGAGAAGGTATAAAAGTGAGTTTAAATTTTTATGGTGGAGTAAACAAGATAGGTGGAAATAAAATATTGGTTGATAATAAAGACCATTCTAATTCCTCAGAAAATAATATTTCTTCATTATTTTTAGATTTTGGTATGAGTTTTTCTAAAGCTGGAGATTATTTTTCAGAATTCTTGCAACCTCGTAAACTTAATGGAATAATGGATTTTATTGAGCTTGGATTACTGCCTAAAATTAAAGGAATATATAGGGAAGATTATTTAAAGCATTGTGGTATAAATAGTTATAAAGAACCAGTTGTAGATGGTGTTCTTTTATCTCATGCTCATATGGATCACTGCTCACACATTCATCATTTAAGGGAAGATATTCCTATATTTATGAGAAAAGAATCTGAAATCATATTACAGGTCTTAGAAGATACAGGAAAAACTTCATTTTCAGAAATTATGAATACTAAGAAAAGTTTTCATTATGTTCCTAAGAAAAGAGGGGAAGGATATAAAAAACTTACAGGTGATGAAGCTAAAATTAAAAGAACTATTGAAACTATAAAACCGTACTCCCCATTTGAAATTAATGATTTTAAAGTCACATCCATCCCCGTTGATCATTCTCTTCCAGGAGCTTGTGCTTATTTTCTAGAAAATGATAATGAAACAATTGTTTATAGTGGAGATATTCGTTTTCATGGTAGAAATCAAGAATACAGTAATAAGTTTCTTACTGAAGCTCAAAAATTTAACCCAACTACAATGTTCTGTGAAGGAACAAGAATCAATGAAGACACTGAAAAAAAGATTGAAACTGAAGAAGACATTGAATTTGAAGCTACCAATACAATTAAAAATCATGAAGGATTAATCATTGTTAATTATCCTATTAGAGATTTAGACAGACTGGTTACTTTTCATAATATTGCAAAAAACACTGATAGAATTTTAGCTATTAATTCTAAACAAGCATATATATTAAAATTATTAGAAAATGAAAAAGATATTGAAACAAATAAATATCCTAAATTAAAAGATCCAAATATTGCTGTTTACTTTCCTCGTAAAAAACAAGGTTTAATCTCCGGTGAACATTGTGTAGCTTATGATGATGATTGGAAAATTATAGATTCCGAAGATGATGAAGTTAAAAAAGATTATGAAACATGGGAAAGAGAATTTTTAGATGAAGATAATGCAATTAACTACACCAACTTAAAAGAAGATCCAAAAAAATATATTTTCAGATGTGATTTTTTTGAACTTAACCAGTTAATTGATATAAAACCAGAAAATGGATTATATATACATTCAATAACTGAACCATTTAATGAAGAGATGGGATTCGATTTTAAACGGGTTGAAAATTGGTTAAATCACTTCAATCTCCCTATTTATAAAATGCATGTTTCAGGACATGGAAAAGGTAAAGAGATATTAAATATGATTCGTGAAATTAATCCAGAGAAAATATATCCCATACATACTGAGCATGCAAAATTATTTGATATTTTAAGAGATGATGGAATTACAGTTATTCATCCTGAACTTAAATCTTAAATAGACCTTAATAATTCATAAATTAAAGATTGAAATTCATCCACCATCTAAACTGATGGTTTTCTTTCAAACTTATGATAAAATAAATTTTATAAATAATTATAATCAAAAATTATATATTATATGTAAAACATAGTAAAATATAATGACAAATGATTCTGAAAACAATTTAAATAACATTGACATGGAAGATATTCTTGATGTTATGGGGTGCCGTACGCGAAGAGAAATCATTGAACTCTTAAGAGATGAGCCCAGATTCGTTAGTGAGATTTCAAAAAAGTTATGCATTGGACAAAAAGCTATTATAGGGCATTTAAAAGCAATGGAAGCTATTGGAATTTTAGAATCTTCATTTAAGAAAATAATTAGGGGAAGACCTCGTAAATATTATGATATGCCCCATGATTTTAAAATAAACATCAGCATAACAAAAAATAGTTTTGACATTAAGATTTCAGAAGATATTTTAAATTTAAAACAATTACCCTCTGGAGACGAATGGTCAAAATTATTAGAACTAGAAAAAAGAATTGATAATGGTCAATGGGAAGCCGTTGAAGAATTAAAAAATCAAATAAGACTTTACAATAATCTTAAAGATAGAGCAGAATATATTCTAAAAAGAATAGAAAAAAATTAATTGTATATTATATTTCATGTGTAATAAATAGCTATTATTAAAATATTTATTTATAATTATTATTAAGATTGAAGAATTTAAGTTATATTATAATAAATATTTATTTAAAATTAGTAAATGATTTAATAAAAAGTAATAAACTATGAAAGGTGATTAAATGAAAGGAAAAGTATTTTATGGACAAGGAATGGTATCAATTAAAGAGAATTATCCCGATATTTATGACTCAGTTGTTCAATTAAATGAAGCAGTTTTTACAGGGAAAGTTTTAGATTATAAAACTCAAAAATTAATAGCTATAGCTATCACAGCTTCAAAATCTGATAAACGAGCAATCAAACACCAAATTAGGAGTGCAGTTTCTGAATTTAATGTTACAAAAGATGAAGTCATGGATGTGCTTCGTGTTGTCTTATTAACTTCTGGAATGCCACCTTTTACTAAATCTGTCAGTGCATTAAATGAAGTTTTTGAAAAATAAAATATATGGTCATATTTAGAAAAAAATAAAGTAAATATAATAATTTGAGAATATGACCCCTGATATTATAATATTGAGTGTAATAAATCTAAGTAATCAGATGCTTAGAAGGGACCCACTCATATAAGTTGTTAATAGAAATTTTCTAAGAATCAATGAGGAAAGGATAATCTTCATTCATGCAGGCTAAACACATTTCTTCAAATGGAATTCCTACAGCTTCAACTAGAGATTCTATACTTAAATATCCTAATGTTTCAACACCAAGTTTTTCTTTAATCTGGGGTAAAGTGTTATTTGCTGCTACTAACTCTTTTTTTGATGCCATTGAAATACCATAATAGCATGGAGCAATAATAGGTGGGCATCCGATTAACATATGAATCTCTTTTACTCCAGCTTCTTTTAAAATTTTAATTAAAGCTTGGGAAGTGGTTCCTCTTACAATACTATCATCAATTAGAATAATTCTTTTACCTTTTAATTCAGATTTAACGGGATTCATTTTTAGTTTAACGGACATTGTTCTTTCTTCTTGACTTGGCATGATAAATGTTCTTCCAACATATCTATTTTTAATTAAACCTTCAACGTTGGGAATTCCTGAAGCTCTGGAATATCCTATAGCTGCTGGAATTGAAGAATCTGGAACTGGTATTACTATATCTGCATCGATTTTATATTCTTTAAATAATTGTTTCCCTATGTTTAGTCTCACTTGATAAACATCCCTACCATCTATAATACTATCAGGTCTTGCAAAATAAACATATTCAAAAACACAATGAGCATTTTTAACTGAATCTGCGAATTTAATCTTGTGAAATTTAATTTCATTATCTTTAAAGTAAACAATTTCTCCAGCACCGATGTCTCTAATGTATTCAGCACCAATTACATCAAAAGCAACAGTTTCAGATGCTATCATGTACTGATCTCCATTAGATGCAATAGCTAATGGTTTCATTCCAGCAGGATCTCTTATAGCATAGAGTTCATTATTAATTAAAATAACGATAGAATAAGAACCTATAATCTTTTCAATGACTTTTTCAATTGTTAAAATAAAGTCGTTGGTTTTTTCATACTCTTTTTTAATTAAGTAAAATAATACTTCAGAATCTGTATCTGAGATAAATTCATGCCCTTCTTTAATCAGCTCTTCTCTTAAGGAGGCAGAATTTATAATATCTCCATTATGTGCAATAGCTATATATTCATCATTTAATTTTGTTAAGAAAGGTTGAGAATTTTCTAATTTAGAATCTCCAGTGGTTGAATATCTAACGTGCCCAATACCCCTATTTCCATCTAAAAAATTAAAATCAAAATCTTTAAAAGCATCTGTGATTAAGCCAGTCCCAATATGTGACTTCATTTCAATGCCATTAAAAGTAGTTATTCCTGCAGATTCCTGACCTCTGTGCTGTAAAGCATAAAGACCATAATAAAGTAAAGATGAAACATCTTTTTTTGATTTAGAGTGTATTCCTACAATACCACATTTATCTTTCAATTCACATTCACTCCATGCATAAATTAAGGTTCTTATTTAAGAAAAATTATCATCTTTTAAATCAAGTTTTAGAAAAATAAGTGCTGTTTTAATAATTTTTAACCATTCAACAGCATGACCTTTAGATAAAGCACCAATAGAATCTTGACCAATGACTATGTTATCTGGCTTAAATTTATTTGTTGCTAAAATTACATACTTTTGCTCACTTAAAACTTCATTAAATGAATCTTCCCAAAGTTCTGATAATTTAAAAATTTCTAATAGGTTTTTACCATCAACACTAGAAAACTTATTTTTAAAATCTGCTGTGATCTCATTAATGCGAAGATTTAGAACTTTTACTTCATCTTTAAGCTGATTATTCTCATTTTTAAGATTCTCAGATTCTGTAGAACTAATATTATGATAAATATTTAATTTTTCATTTAACTTTACAATTTCGGAGAATTCTTTATTTTTAAGATTTAATTGTTTGTTTACTTGTTTTAGTTTTGATATATTGAAAACAGATTTAAGTCCCACATTAATAATGGAATTTTTAACTTCTTTTTGAAAAATTTCATTATTAAATAAATCATGATTGTTTGTTTTAGGAAATTTTAAAATTCCAAGATAGTTAACAAAGTCTTTAAGTTCATTTTCATAATATGAAGTTTTTTCCTTAAATTCATTGTTTATTTTATTTAAACCTCCATTATAAGTATCTTCAATAGGTTCTGCAGTATTTTTAAAAACTATATTCTTTGAAATATTCTCATTAAAATCATGGTCAACGGTTACAAGAACAATGTCTGCACCTTTAACTGCATTAATAATTATTTTTAAATCGTTAGTTGGGATAATTGATGAAATTGTAACTGGTAAATCATTAATCCAATCCATATTTTTTATGGATTTAGATATAATTCCTGCTTTATTTAAATCATCTGTAATGATTCTAACATCCACAAATGATTTATTTTCATCATAGTCACCGTCCTGATTAAAATCAAGGTATGATGCATGAACATTATTTAAGTTATTATATTCATTATTTACATCTAAATCGTTTTTGTCATTAAAATCGTTATTTAAATATCCAAATTCATTATTCTCAGAATCATTAATTGAATTAGAATTATTATTTAAATAACTATTTTGATTATCAGAATCTTTAAAAATAGAATTATCATTACCAAAATCAATATTATCAAAATTAAAATCAAATTTATTCTTATCTAAATTAGAATCTTCCTCATTAACTTTAGTATCAAAACTAGAATCAATGAAATTAAGAATATTTAAGTCAGAATCTTGTTCTTTAGATTCATTATTTCTTAAATTTCTATTAAATCTCTTATTTTTTTTACTTTCATTATTAAAAGCCATTATTAAAACCTTGAATTGACACAATTATTTAATTATTCAATAATATGATTTATTTGTGTATACTTCTTAATTATATATTATTTTATGACTTAAACCTAATTGTTTAAGTCAAGTTAATAATATTTTATAATGTTTTTATAATTATTTTAATCTTAATCCATTGACTTTTTTATTTTGCCAATTATATCTTCTGATTCTTTTAGATTTTCCAAATCCACATGAAGCACAGACTTTTTGGCGAACATGGTAAGCATTCTTTCCACACCGCCTACATCTTATATGAGTTTTTTTATTCTTTTTACCCATTGATGGTGTTCCTTTCACAATAAATCCTCCTTTATACTCTTTTTATTTATATGATATCCATATTTATAATTATTTTATTTACTAATAATTCTATTTTAATATAATATTAGCTGATTTTGCAATGATTTCTATGGAGATGGGGAAATATAAACTATATTGTCTCCTCTGATTAAAATAGTCCCTAATCTTCGTAATACTTCTCCATTTTCTAATTCTTCAGCATCATTAAGAACTAAATTTATATGCATGTCAAAACTTTGTAATATTCCACTAATTTCTTTCTCATCTTTAAGTTTAATTAAAACTGGAGAATTATTAGCTTGACCTAATGTATCTAAAGGTCTTTGAGGTCTTTGGTTTCTTTGTTCAGTCACAGTAATCACCTATATTTTATGAATTAATGAAGATAATTAAGTTATCTTCTAAAATAAATATTATAATTTTATTTATTTAAATTGAACAAAATATTTTTAAGTAAAAATATCTTTATTTATTTTTTATCATATATAGTTAACATATACAATATTATTTAAATTAAGTTAGTATATTTAAATAGTTATACTTTACATTTTAAAATTATAATTTATGATATTTTTATAATTATTTGTACTTATTCATATAAATTACATATTCTATATTTATTAATTATTAGGTTAGTATATAATAAAAATAATAATTAATAAAAGGTGTCTAAATGTTAGTAAAAATAGTAGAAAAAGACGAAGAATACTATAAAATAAATGATCTTGTTGATACCCTTAAAAAAAATGAAAAAATAGATGAATCAGGAGCAATGTTTACTTTTGAAGGATTTGTTAGGGGTAAGGAAGATGATCAAGAAATAAAGGACTTGACATTAACTCTTCCAGATAAAGAGAAAACTGAAAAAGAATTAATTGAAGCAATTAAAGATATCGAAGAAAAATACTGTGTTTATGAAATAGCTACTGTTCATTATATTGGAAAGTTTTTCACTGGTGATACCTTATTTTTAGTAGGTGTTCTTGGTTCTCATAGAGATAAAACTCTAAAAGCTCTTAGTGCAGCTATTGAAAAAATAAAATATGGGTTTGATTTTAAAAAAGAAGAAGTTTCAAACACTGGAACAAGAGTTATATTAGCTGGAGGTTAATTATATTCCAGATAAAATACAGAA
>JAITXE010000026.1 GCA_031284925.1 Methanobrevibacter sp. | reverse complement strand
CTTATATAAATACTTTATTATTTAATAAGTTTATTGTTTTGGGAATTAATTTAGTTTTCTTGTTTTTGAAATACTATTTATATATAATAATATTTAAATATTTTAACTTATACCTCTCTTAATCATGAAATGGTCACTATTTAAAAGTTTTCAATATATACAAAATAGGAAATATCCCCAATTTTACTTCCAAGAGATACTTTTATATATATTTTGCACCTAACTTCATGAGTTTCGCATCACTGATAAAATAAAGAAAATTTTATTTTAAAACAACAATTAATCTCTATCTGATTAGTTTTCTTTAAATGATTTTATATTTCCAAAATGAAAAATCGTACATCTATTTTATAGTGCCATTTTTCTTAAACTATTATTATCACCTGAAAATTTCATTATCAACTACCCAAACATGATAGTTGAAAGATGAATAAAGACAGATAAGATTGGGAGATTTATCTCCTAATAACGACTCGTGTCACTTTCATGACAAGTCACTCAAGTATATTTTTATCTTCCAGCAGGAAAATTTTCTATTTCAGAAATTTCCAATGCTTTTGGCATGATATATCCGTTGTTGTAACTAATCTACAAACTTTCCTGTTTTGTTGATTAATATTATTCCAGTCAGTACTGTTTGAATTCTAGAATTTTCTATTCTGAAGTTTTCATCAAATGTTCCCTATATTTTAATGATTAAATTACTTTCGTTTTATATTCATATTATACATCATTTGAGATTCAGCAATGTTTCCATTGAATCACTTAATGGCGAGTATCTGTTCACAGTTATCATTTCTTTTGATTTCCTGCTATATTTCAGTTATAACAACATTTACTTTCTTTTAAATCTTCTATCCTCTAAAGAACTATATCTATCTCACGATTGAGTTACCTATCAATTATTTAAGACTTTAAAGGAGTTATCAGGTTAATTTCCTCTTAGATGTGATGACTTAGATTCAATCAATGCGCCGACAAATATGTGGGTTGTGAACAATAGATATATCCAAAGTACCTATTTTCAAGACAATACCCCCCCCCCCTTGGAGTTATTATATCCCTCCTACTGCTTTTACTTACTATGTTTATATTTATTTATTAATCATATCATTCTTCCCTGCTCTTAGATTCATGAATACTCTGAATTTAATTAGACATTTTACCCTCCCAATCAATTATTTGATTAAGAGTTTTTGCCAACATGATTGGGGATTAAAATAATTCTTAGATTATTGGCACTGATTACTAAAGAATGAAGAGACTATCCTATCGTACAAATCAATAGAAAGGGATATTATGGGAAAAATATATAAAAACAGATCTTAAAAAAATTAATTGAAGTTAAATGAAAAAAATATAAATAAATAACTTTTGCATCTCTAAAATAGTAGTTTCATAGCAAAAAATGGAACCCTTAACAAATCTTTACATGGTATTATGTAAGAAAAACTTTATATATAAAAACTTCATATATAAAAATATAACAATTGTTATATTATAAAATTTTTATATTACTTTATTATATATATAACATTATTAAATTTACATAAAAACTATTGAAAATTATATATAATTTAATATGGTGATTTTATGAAGAAAGAATCAATTGGATTTGTGCAAAGAAAATTTCTCACTATTGGAGAAGATATAGAATTAGAATCAGGAAAAACCTTAAAACACCCTACAATAGCTTATGAAACATATGGAACTTTAAATAAAGAGAAAAATAATGCTATTTTAGTTTGTCATGCACTTTCTGGGGATGCTCATGCTGCTGGTTGGTATGAAGGTGATAGAAAACCTGGATGGTGGGAAATAATAATAGGTCCTGAAAAATCATTAGATACTGATAAGTATTTTGTAATATCTACAAATATCATTGGGGGATGTAAAGGTTCTACAGGTCCTGCATCAATAAATCCTGAAAATAATAAAAAATATGGGCTTGATTTTCCTATGGTAACAATTAAAGATATGGTTAAAACACAAAAAAGATTTTTAGATGATTTAAATATTAAACGACTATTTGCTGTTGTTGGTGGGTCAATGGGTGGAATGCAAGTATTAGAATGGTTGGTTTCTTATCCAGAAATGGTTAAAAAAGCTATTCCAATAGCTACTACAGCTCGTTCATCTCCACAACAAATAGCTTTTAATGAGGTTGGAAGACAATCCATTGTTAAAGATCCAAGTTGGAATAAAGGAAACTATTATGATAAAGGACATGTTGAAAATGGTCTCTCCATTGCTAGGATGATAGCTCATATAACTTATCTTAGTGATGAATCAATGTATAATAAGTTTGGTAGAAATCTTCAAAATAAAGATGAAATTACTTATGATTTTGAGTTGGATTTTCAAGTTGAGAGTTACTTGCATTATCAAGGAGAATCATTTGTTAAACGATTTGATGCAAACTCCTATATTTATATTACAAAAGCCATTGATTATTTTGATTTATCAAAAAATGGTTCTTTAATTGAAGGATTCAAGGATGTAATTTCAAAAGTTAAGATAATAGCTGTTAATACAGATTGGTTATACCCCCCAATTCAATCTAAGGAAGTATTCAATGCTTTAAAGGCAAATGATGTAGATGTTAGTTATAGTGAGTTAGAATCATCTCATGGGCATGATGCTTTTCTTCTAGAAGAAGGACAACTAAATTATTTAATCTCTGGATTTTTAGAGGTTTCACATGTTGAAGATATCATAAATAAAAATATTACAACTATAAAGCCCAATGCCAATGTTGAAGATGTAGCCATGTTAATGATGGATAGAAAAATAACCCATATCCCTGTTGTAACTGAATATAATATATTAGTTGGTATAGTAACAGCATGGGATTTGACTAAATCAATAGCTACGAATTGTGATAATCTTGAAGCTATTATGACACGTGATGTTAAAACTTGTAATTTAGGTGATAATCTTGATGAAGTTGGTCGTGAAATGAAAAAATATAATATATCTACTTTACCAGTTGTTCAAGATGATTTAAAGCTTCTTGGAGCTATAACTATTGATCAAATCAGTCATCTTTAACTAATTAAATTCATATTTTTAATTTTAAGATTAAATAGATTGCAATACATACTAATTAATATATTAGTTTAAACTAAATTATAATGTATATAAAAATTATTCTTAATTAAATGCAAAAGGAGTAGAAAATGATATATCTTGATCAAGCAGCAACTACACCTGTTAGAGCAGAAGTATTGGAAGAAATGAAACCATACTTTAGTGAATGTTTTGGAAACCCATCCACCATATATAAAGTTGGAAGAGAAGCGAAAAAGGCCATGGAAAATGCAAGAGGGCAAGTAGCAGATTTAATTGGTGCAAGTCCAGATGAAATAATTTTCACAGGTGGTGGTACTGAATCCGATAATATTGCTATTAAAGGAATAGCTTTTAAAAATAAAGGAAAACATATCATAACTTCTCAAATTGAACACCCAGCAGTTATGGAAACATGTAAATACCTTGAAAAGAATGGGTTTGAAGTTACTTATCTTCCAGTTTACAAAGAAGGAATAGTGCGAGTAGATGATTTAAAAAAAGCAATCACTGATGATAGTATTTTAATCAGCATAATGCATGTAAACAATGAAATAGGCACTATACAACCAATTGAAGAAATTGCTAAGATTGCAAAGGAAAAAGGGATTACATTTCACACTGATGCAGTTCAAAGTGTTGGTAAAATACCAGTTGATGTTAACACCCTTAATGTAGATTTACTCTCACTATCTAGTCACAAAATATATGGTCCAAAGGGTATTGGAGCATTATATATTCGTAAAAGAGTTAAATTAGAACCAATTCTTCATGGAGGAGGACAAGAAAGAGATTTAAATCCGGGAACAGAAAATGTGAGTGGAATGGTAGGTCTTGGAAAGGCATCCGAATTAGCTAAAAATGAGTTAGAATACAACATGAAACATCTATTTAATTTAAGAGAAAAATTAATTGAAGGAGTTTTAACTATTGAAGAATCATATCTTAATGGAGATATTAATAGGATGATTCCAGGACTTGCTAATTTTAATTTTAAAGGAATAGAAGGAGAAAGTTTACTATTACTTCTTGATGCAGGAGGAATAGCTGGTGCAACTGGATCTGCATGTTCATCTAAAAAATTAATGGCTTCCTATGTTCTTACATCAATTGGTCTTGCTGAAGTTGACTCACATGGTTCTTTCCGTATAACATTAGGACATGACAATACAGAAGAAGACATTAAGAAGACAGTTGAACTTCTTAAAGCATCAGTTGAAAAATTAAGGGCAATGTCTCCAATATGGAACAGTAAGAAATAGTTTTAAATGAGATTCTTTTTTTATTTAATTTTTACATCTACACCCATAATCCATCTACCTGGACTACTTGACTTTACTTTTCGCATGTTTAAAACTTCAATCTCTCTATTATAAATAATAGCTATTTGTTTAATTCTATTTATCAATATTTCATAATCACCACTAAATTCATAGTAATGTAGAATTCCATTATCACTTAAAAGATAAATTGATAAATCTAAGAATTTATATGCTGTTTCTGGGAGATTCATTATTATTCTATTAAATTTCAATCCTTTTTCTTTAAATTTAAGAGCTACATCATTAATATCCCCAAATATCGGATAAATATGATCATTTAATTTATTTATTTTTATATTTTCTTTAAAATATTCAATAGCTATTTTATTAATATCTACCCCATAAATTTCAACATTTTTATTTTTAGCTATTAAAATAGGGAGTGGACCAACACCCGTAAACATGTCAAGAATTTTTTCACCATTTTTAGCTTGTTTTTCCACTCTTTTTCTCTCTGTTGCTAATCTTGGGGAGAAATAAACTTGTTTTAAATCTAATGATATTTTCACCCCATGTTCTTTAGCTATAGTTCTAGAATTATCCTCACCAGCAATTCTCTCTATTTCACGAGTTCTTATAACTCCTTTAATTCCACTTTTTTTCATGAACGCAGATTTAGTATTTGTAAAATCAATACATGCATTCCCTATAACTTCTTTATGTTTCTCAAGATTTTTAGGAATTTCAAGAAGAACTAAATCTCCAATTATATCAAATGATGTTTTTAAGTATTTAATCTCATCTTCATTTAGTTTTCCTTTCAGTTGCTCACTTAAACTTCTTGGTTCTTTTTTAAAAGGTTCCATTCCGATATTTTCAATTTTAACAGTGCTTTTATTTAGATCCTTTATTTTAGACATTTTAAGGTTTTCGTTAATCTTATTTTCTAAATTTTCAAGGTTTTTTGGTGTTTTTATTGCTATTAAACCGTAATTGCCATCTGTTTTAATTTTATAATATTTATTAAGTAAGTTTATTTTAATTAAAATATTTTTAACTTCATTTATTCCTTTCAATGGAACTTTAACAGCTAACATAAGAAACCCCTATTTAAACTACAATGAGTATTTTTCTTGGTTGATTTATTTATAAAGAGCAAAATAACATTTTTTAATTTAACTTTAAATTAATTGTTTATTAACTATTAATATCTTTTAACTTCTGTGAAGATTTTTTCTTAAAAAAATTTAATATAACATGTATCAATATATTAACTATAACATTTAATATAAGTAGTGTGTGATGAATTTGAATTATGGGGTGGGTGTGATTTAAAAACATTATTAAAAACCATGAAGCTACTAATAATGAATTATATTTAAACATGTATCATTTTTAACTCCAACTAAATTATTACATTCACTTAATTTTAAAGAAAATAAATAATAATGGATTTAATTTAATGAATAAATGGAATGAAAGCCTGATTATTGAAAGGACTGTTACTGTGGAAGTAATTATTGGGGAAGATACTATTTGGGCAAAGTAGAAAACTATGAGTGAATTGTTTAAAATAAATACTCCATGAATTACAAAACACCTTTTAAGAATATATTCTGATGATGAATTAATTAAAAATGAAACTTGTTCCATCTTGGAACAATTTAAAAAAAGAAGGAAATAAAAATGTTAAAAGGAAGTGAAAATTTTATAATCTTGATGCTATTATTTCAGTTGGGTATCGTGTAAACTCTAAAAAAGCAACACAATTTAGAATATAGACAAATAAAACTTTAAAAGAATATATAATTAAAGGATATGTTTTAGATAAAGAATTATTAAGTTTAATTGGGGATTATTAAATGTTTGATGATTTGAAAAAATTAGAGGCAAATGAAAAGATTTCTAAAAATGATGTTTTAGAAGTTTTAAAAAAATGGGCTAAAAAAATCTCTGTTTTTGACATCATGACTTCCACATATAAATTTAGAGAAGCTTGTAAATATGTTAGAAACGAATATAAAGGTCATTTTGATGATATTTATGTAAAAAACTTCTACATGCGAGTTGGTGAAATAGCTCATTCTCAGAACAATTATGAAGGATATGTTCCTAAAGAGAAATTCATTAAAGCTATTGATTTTTTCACAACTCAGGATAAAAATAGGGATAAAGAAGAGTTAAAATATACACACAATAATCAAAGAACCATATATTATATTATATGTGTTTACACTACTTTTATAGTTGAAGAACCAATTCATCATGTTGGAAGTACATTCCCAGGACATACTAAAGTCAAAGAAATTAATGGTAAGTTTTACTGTCCAGTAAAAGCAAACAACACACCAAATTCAAAGGCAGTTTGTCGTTTTTGTTTGAGTGTTCAAGGTTGAATTTATTTTTATATTACTTTTTTAGAAAGTATTACATTTTTTATTTCAGGTTTTAAAAATATTTCAAATTTTATAAGTCAAGTAATTAGATATTTGATTTTTACTTTAATTTAACATTTGAAAAAGTTTATATGAATATATGCTTTTGGTAAATCTATTTAATGATATGGATGAAATTGAGGTGGTTTTAGAGAGTGATTTGAGATATTCTTCTTAAAAATTTGTCACATGAAATTCCCTGAAAAAATAAGTTGTCATGTATGAAATAATATTTTTAATGGATAAAACGGAGTGTGAAAAGTGGTGGGTTTTCCCAATTCTAAAAATTAGATTTATCCGATAAAAACATTGGTCCATAAAGTCTAAATTTGAAGTGGTTGGTTGGTTTATGTTACTTGTTTCTTTTTCAGTCTTAACTTTTTATACTTGTATAATTGGTTGGGATTTAATATATTTTGTACTTAGTTTTTTTAAAGGTTTGGGGTACTAATCTTGATTATTTTTTTGTACACACGTTATTAATATTTGAATAATTCATTAAATGGTTTAAATGACATTGTTTTACCATGTTTGCTTGCAAGTATTTTTTTGTATGGTTTATTTCACGTAAATGTCTTAATAATGGTATTGCAAAAGCAAATAATGTCATGGTTCCATTGCTTTTTATAATGATGGGTGCGATAGTTATTTATTTTTTAACCTTAAATAGTGTGGTAATGTTTTGAAGAGGCTTTTTACTCCAAATTGGCATGAATTTTTTGATCCTCAAATATGGGTTGCATCAATTAGTCAAATATTGCTTGCTTTAAGTAGTGGTCAGTCAAGTTATGCCTACATATACTATTTGTTTGCCTAAGGGTTCTAAGTTGAATAATAGTGCATTTAAGGTTATTTGTGCTAATTTTACATTTGGATTACTTACTCTTACTGGTATTTTCTTTATATTGGGATTTATGGCTACTTCCTCTGGGGAGAATATTAATAATATCATAAGTCATGGTACTGGATTATTGTTCATTGTTTTACCAGATATTCTTAATGAAATGGGTTATGTAACTTATATAGTTGGACTAGCATTTTTTTAGCCGTGTTTTTTGCAGGTAATAATATCAGGTGTTTAATTAATGGAACCTTTAGTATTAGGGATTGAAAAAAAGTTTAATTTAAAAAGAAAGAGTGACAACTTATTCGTGTATTATTGGATTAATTATAACACTCATATTTACAATCGATTCTGGTAATTATTTATTAAGTATTGTGGATAGTTTTTTAACTTCAATAGGGATTTTATTATCTATTATTTTGGAGGTATTTATCTTTTCATGGTTTGTTGGTTTAGATAAATTGTTAAATGTTTTAAATAAGAATTCAACTATAAAAATTGGTATTTGGTGGAAAATAGTTTTAAAATATATAACACTTATAATATTAGTATTTGTTTGGATTGATGGGATAATATCTAATACAATTCAAGAAAACATGTTTATAAATCTTATTTTAACCATGATATTAATTATAATTCCATTAATACTAACAAAAAGTTCTTTAAGAAATGATATGACTAATATCATGTGTTGATTAAGTTTCATTATATTTTTTAGATAAGTGGTGGAAATTCTTAAATATCTTTTCCCCATTTGGGGTGTGATGTACTTCTGGATGGAATTGAATTCCATACAATGGTTTGATTTTATGTTTAATTGCTTCAAATTTACAGATTTCTGAGCTTGCTAAAATCTTAAATTCATCTGAAATAGCTATTAATTCATCTTTATGTGATGCCCAGACATTCATTTCATTTCCAAGACCTTTAAAAATATCATTTTCTTTAAGAATATTTATTTTAATTTGAGCATAACTTTCAGATGATGCTGATTCAATATTTCCACCAAAGACTTTTCCTATCAATTGATGCCCCAAACATATTCCTAGAATTGGGAGATCTATCTCTTCAATATACTTCTGACTATTTCCAGATTCTCCAATAGAAGGGCCTCCACCTAAAATTAATCCAATTGGATTTTTAGATAATATTTCATCTACTGATGACTCATTTGAAACCATTTCAGAGGAAATATGTAAATATTTTAAAGTTCTATAGATTCTATGATTGTACTGACCTTTGTTGTTAATTATTAATATTGTCATTTTAATTCCTTAGTTTTTTGATACTACAAATTATGGGATTGGAATTATATTTACTTTTTAAAAACATTAATTTATATACATTTAACTATTTAAGATGATTTTATAAATTTTCATGAATATTTCAAGTGGGAAAATAATATCACTTAATTTTAGGATAAGTTTATATATGAGTAATACAATAAACATTGAACATGAGTTCTAAAGAAATAATATATTTAATACTTGCTATTATTTTAACATTTGTGATAATGTCAGTAGTTTTAGGGATAGTTGCAGCGGTATTTTCTATTGTTTTTCGAGTGGTATATTGGCTTATACTATTTATTGTGGTTCTTATAATAATATTTTTTATTTATTCGTATTTAAAAAGAAGATTTTAAAATTTTATTATTAACTATTTAATATTTTCTAAATCATTGTAAGCAGATGTTACAGCTACTGCACCTTCACCACAGGCAACAATCAATTGTTTTAATCCTCCAGTGATATCTCCAGCAGAATAAACATAGTTGATGTTTGTTTTCTGGTTTTTATCTGTTATTATCTGATTATTTTCATCAATGTTAATGTTAATGTTTTTAGCTATTTCACTTGATGCAATAGAACCTATGCTTACAAAAATACCATTTGTTTTTATTTCTTTTTGATTACCTTTTTTATCCTCTAAAATAATAGATTCCACTAAAACATTACCTTTAATTTCTTTAACTGAAGAATTTAAAATATTTTTAATACCTTTATTCTTAACTTTCTCTTGCAGATATTCATCTGCCCTAAATTCATCTCTTCTATGGACTATTGTAACATCAACACCAAGATTATCCAAGAATATAGATTCTTGTAATGCACTATTTCCCCCACCAACTATTATAACTTTTTTATCTTTATAAAAAAGCCCGTCGCATGTTGCACAATAACTAACACCTCTACCTGAGAATTTTTCTTCACCAGGCACTTCTAATTTTCTGTGTTTTCTTCCCATTGCTAAAACAATAGATTTTGTATTATATTTTTCCTTATTTGTAGTTATTTGGAAACCATTTTCAAGCTTAGTGATTTCTTCAACTCCTTCATTTTCCCTAATTTCAAGGAAGTTTTGAGCTTGTTGTTTCATTTTTGACATTAATATTATTCCTGAAACCAGTTCAAAGCCAGGATAATTTTCCATTGACGGGATTTCTAATCCTAAACCTCCTGCAATTGCTTTTTCAAGAATTAATGATTTTGATCCCTGTCTTCCAGCATATATACCTGCTGTTAAACCTGCAGGACCTGCACCTACAATAATAATGTCATAACTTTCCATGATATTTCCTTTATTAAGTTTTATATTATTTAAAATCTATAATTGATTTTATTTTTAAAATTTGTTTTTTAATCTAGAAAGTTTTTAATTTTTCTTTATTATTTTTTAATAAATTAATTTAAAATAAAATTTAATTAATCAATCCGAAAGTCTGAAACACTCACAATCTTCTAGATTTTTTGGTTTTGGAGTACCTAACTCTTGAGCTGTAACAGAGACAAAATAGTATTGAAAGCCTGCTTCATCAGTTTGTTTTAAAACGGGAGATATACCTTTAAAATAGCATGGAATATCTCCAGTTTCTCCAATGTTAAGTTTAAAAGGACTATTACCTTTAAATTTTCCAAAAAACTCTTTTATTGGATTTATATCATTTTCAGGACATCTAAAATTGATACTCATTATTTTATCTTTTCTAATTTTAAGTCCTACAAATTTCTCTTTAACCTCTATTTTTTCACCAGAGTCCTTTTTAAATATTACCTTGTCACTAATCATGTTATCACCAAATTGATTATTCATACTTCTTTTATATAACCATTTTCAGGTTCATAAATAGCTCCTTTATTTTTAAGTTGTTTTATCATTTCTTTAATTTTTTCTTCACTAATTGAGTATTGATCCATTAGATTAGCTGTTAGGACATTAATAGGAGCTTTATTACCATATTCTTCTTGAAGTTCTCTAATTTCTTCTACAACTTTTTGAAGTTTGTCTCTTTCTGATTTAGGTGGTCTTCCTTCAACTATATCAATATCTATCTTTCCAGTTTCAGGGTCAACACCTACTTCATTAAGACATGTTCTTTGAAGTTGAACAGCTTTTCTTGCATCTTCTGCAAGCACTTCTTCTCTAAGTTTAATTTTAGCAGATGCTTCTGCTAATCTTATGAGTGCTTCTAATTGTCTTGCTGTAATAGATACGGGAGATTCTTCTTCAACTGCTGTGCTTCTCATTGAAACATAAAATTCTTCAAGAACTTTCATTGCTTCCTCAGTTAAAATTGGTTTAATATTTTTTCTTGCATATGCAATATACTTTCTTAAAAGTTCGGGTTCAATGTCACATTTAATAGAATCTGATTGATGAATACTAAGTATATGTTTTGCTAATTCTCTATCATTTTCAACATTTGGTTTATCTTCTAGGATAAATGTTAAATCAAAACGAGATAAAATAGGAGATGGTAAATCAATTTGCTCTGCCACAGATTTATATCTATCAAATCTTCCAAACTTTGGATTGGCTGCTGCAAGTACAGAACATCTTGAATTTAAAGTTGCCATGATCCCTGCCTTTGCAATACTAATAGTTTGTTGTTCAAGAGCTTCGTGAAGGGCTGATCTATCTTCTGAACGCATTTTATCAAGTTCATCAACACAAACATTACCCATATCTCCAAGAACAAGAGCTCCAGCTTCTAATGACCAACCACCAAGTTCATCTCTAACTGCTGCGGCTGTTAAACCTGCTCCTGTTGTTCCTTTACCACTGGTATATATACTTCTTGGTGCAAGTTTTGAAACATATTTTAAAATCTGAGATTTGCCCATACCAGGGTCTCCAACTATTAAAATATGAATATCACCCCGTAACCTTGTTTTATCCATTAATTCTTTAGGAGATCCACCAAATAATTGTAATGCTATTGCTTCTTTAACATCTCTAAAACCCTTAATAGATGGAGCAGTAGATTTGATAATTTTATCATAAATTTCAGGTTCTTTAGATAGTTTAATTATTTCTTCTTCATCTTCCTCATTTAATTGAAGTTCTTCAAATTCCTGTTCAAGAGGTTCTATATTATTGGTGTATATATAATTCTTAAATTTACCACTTCTTTCTTCTTTAAATGTTTTTAATGTTCCAGTAATGCGAACATTATCCCCCGGATTTAACTCATCAACTAAATCATCCTCTAATATAATTAGAATTTGTTTAGGTTCAGTTCCACCAGATAAATTTTCTAATGGTTCTTGGATTCTTGCAGTTTGAGTATCAGTATACTTAGATTCCTCTTGTAATAATCTAAATGACCTACCACCACACTCACTACATAAACTTGGTTCAGTGATAGTATTACTATTAGTCTGTTCAACTTCATGAAGTCTTAAACATCCCCTACATTCAAATACTCCAGTTTCAATCCTTGGTCTAATCTCATCAGTTTTTCTAACAATACCATCCACTGAAACAAATTTCCCAATGTATTTACTTAATAAAATCTTTAAAGGAATAATATTTGTCAAATTTTCTAGACGTATGTTTAAATCAGCACCTTTCATTAAAGGATCAATGTTTTTAATTGCTTTTTGAGATGCATTTAAAACATCCTCAGGTTTTTCAATTAAAAGATCAGCCAAATCAGGATCAAATAATTCTAAATCAAAATAATCAACAACTAACGATTTATCCTCAGGATATTTCTCTAAAATCTCAAAAAGGTCATTTTTATATTTAGTTGAGAAAAATTCCTCAAATTTAATAAGTGGTGAACTTGTTTTTTCTGCAGAACTCATAATATCATATTGTATTTTTTTTTTTATTAAAAATTTTCTTTATTATAAATATATATGAAAATGGTATTATAAACTTTTCTTTTAACTAAATTATTTTTTTATTTATATGTTACTTTTAAATTAGATAATTAATTTTTTCTTTAATGGTTTTTAATTTATTTATAACTAATTTTTACATGGCTAAAAGTTTAAATAATTAATTAAACATGCTTTATAAAATAATTAAAAGAGATGGTTACTATTATTGAAATTTTAATAAATTCTAAGACTAAAAAAAGATTAAATTCCCTAAATGATTCATTTTTAAAAAATTGTTGGAGAAAAGGGATGTGAAAAATTAGTATCCCATTTCACAAATTGTAACTTGAAAATCCACCATTTCAAGAGAAAAATAGAACTAATTGATAACATTAATAAAACTTTTGATCTTCACCTGTCTTTCTTAACTCTCATGTTAATATTAATACAATTAAAGAAAAAAATTCCTCATGGATGATTAAACTTGAAACTAATAAATTCAGCACCCATCTATAAATACAATATCAAATTTCAATTGGAGATTATTTTTTGGCACTGTAAGTTTAGTATGGTTTTTTGGATTTGAAAAATCGCAAATGATTATATTAAGAGTCAGAACATCTACATAGTTTGACATTTTTTTAGTTTAAAATCAAAATTTAGGTTCTTGAAACCCATACTAAAATTACAGTGCCTATTTTTTACATAAGAAATATTTTCGAAAAACTTAAATAATGGGAAAGGTATAATCGATTAAAAGGAATTATAACTATTGCAATGCTCAGATATGAAATTAAAGATGCCTATTTATTATCATACAAGTAGAGATATAAATTAGACAAGGACTCAGGAAGATTATTTGAAAATATAGCAAACTGGATTAGATATTAGCTCATTAATAAAAGCTATTGAATCACTTTCTAATGCAATAATAACTTCTGAGACTGTTGAATCAGATTACTCTACTGAAATTTTTTATCTTTTAGAAACTGTTAGAGCTTCAGTTATTTTACATGTTGAATATACTTATGAACTTTCATGGAAAATGATGAAAAAATTCATTGAAATAGATCAATGGTGGAATAGGGAGCTCTACAAGGAGAGGTCTCTTTAGATAAGCAGGTGAATTAAGATTAATAAGTGATTTTAACAAATGGATAAAATCTAATGAAGCAAGAAATTTAACAATCAAGGATTATGATAAAAATACAGCAAAAAAATTTGATAAATATGTAAAAGAGCTTATTTCTAATTTAAATGAAAAAATTAAAGAACTTTAATAAAATAGAGGAAATTTCATGAATGTATCTGAAAAGGAAATGGAAATTGTTTTAAATATAATAAAAAAACATACCAAAGATTGTGAAGTTTTATTATTTGGATCAAGATTAAAAGAAAATAACGGACCTTTTCAGATTTAGCTTTTATATGCAAAAATGGATTAGATTTAGAAAGAAAATTAAGTTTAATTGGAGGATTTTTTGAATCCTCTGATTTACCTTATAAAATAGATGTTGTAGAATACAATATGGCATCTAAAGAATTCCAGAAAATAATTGATACAAATAATACAAAGATTTTTGGGTGAGGTTAGATGAAAATCCATATACAATAGAATATAAATAGATTAGTAAGTTTAGTTTTATTTAAAAAATTACTTAATAATATCATGTTATTTAAAAAAAAATTATCTTTTATATATGATTTAAGAAAACATAAGAGTCTATTATTATGATTAAAGTAACTATTGTTGGTGGAAGCGGATATACTGGCGGAGAATTAATTCGTCTTTTAATAAACCATCCAGAAGTAGAAATATCTGCTGTAACTTCAAGACAGTATCAGGATCTTCCTATTTATAAAGTTCATCCTCATTTAAGGGGGGTTGAACTCAAATTCACGGATTTAAAATCTGATTCAGATGCAGATGTTGTTTTTACTGCAACTCCTCATGGAAGTTCTATGAAGATAGTTCCAGATCTTCTTGAAACTGGTTCTAAGGTTATTGATTTAAGTGGGGATTATAGATTTAGAGACTTCTCCATCTATGAAAAATGGTATGGGTTAAAACATACAGCACCATTAGATGCTGTTTATGGACTTCCAGAGATTTACAGAGAACAAATCAGAAAAGCTGACTTAATAGCTAATCCTGGTTGTTTTCCAACAGGAGGAATACTAGCGACATTACCTTTATCAAAAGAGAAAATTGCAGATAGAATTGTAATTGATTCAAAAACTGGAGTAAGTGGTGGTGGTGTTAAAGCATCTGAAGCATTCCATTTTCCAAATATAAGTGATAATATTAATCCTTACAATATAATAAAACATCGTCATGCTGGAGAAATCCAAGAAAAATTAAACGAATTCTCTAATATTAAATTATCATTTACACCTCATCTTGTGCCTGTTATTAGAGGAATTTTAACAACAAGCCATAGTTTTAGAAGTGATGATAACTTAAATTTAAGTTCAGATAAACTAAATGAGATTTATAAAAAAGAGTATAAAAATGAACCATTTGTAAAAGTTCTTGAAGTAGGAGAAATCCCTCGTTTAAGTTCAGTTAGAGGTTCTAACTATGTTCATATTGGTGGATTTGAAATAGATGAAGTAGGAAGAATAGTTGTTATTTCAGCCATTGATAACCTTGTTAAAGGTGCATCAGGTCAAGCCATTCAAAATATGAACTTAATCTGCAAATTTAAAGAGAATGAATCTATTAATCATTTCGGACTTCATCCATGATATGTGAAGAATTACTCTATTTTTATGGATTTTAAGTTTAGGTTTGTTGTTTAAAATCTAATTTTCTTATTTTAAAAATTTATTTGTTTTTAAAAGAAACTTAAGGAATGAAAGTCCTGTTTTAAAGTTAGAAAATGAAATTTTTTTATTTCGTGAAAGAAATATTTATATATTATTAAATCAATATATTAATAATGTTTTTAATTATTTGTAAGATTTACTTTTATCCAAATGAAAAAGCAAGTTAATGAGAAAATATTCTAAAATAAAACAGTTAATGAGCATCTATCATGATAAGAGTTTATTAATTGATTATGAAAAGACTTCATAATTTAGTTTGTATGCAATTATATATCTATTTGGATGTTAGAAAAAATCAATGAATTAATTAAGGATAAACTTAAAAAGGTGATTATGTGTGTTCAACTGGTGGACCAATTGCAGATATTGATTTAAAAAAATTAAAAACTAAAAAATATAAATGTTTAGACTGTGGTAATCAATTTAAAGGATTGGGTAAAAAAGTCATCTGCCCATCTTGCCAGAGCGATAATGTAAAAGAAATATAATAGGAATAATAATTTATAAATAATTAATTATGCTTATTCTCAATTATTTTTTTTCTTTTTAAATTTATTTTAGTTATTATATTTTATTTATTCAATCATTATCCATGTTTTTTTAATTTTCTATTTAAATTTAATCTATTTAATATTTTATGGTATTATTTATTTATAATAAATTGTATTTTTAATTTAATATTCTTTAATTAATATCATATGATAAACCTTTAATCTAAAAATAAAGTTTTAATAAAATAATTTCTTATTTTAAGGTGTTTCATGAGCAAAAAAAATATTGATTTTGATTTTTCTAAGATACTATTTCTAATTGGAGATACAGGAACAGTTGCAATTGTAAGATTGGTTGAAAAGAAAATATTATTTATAGGAACTCCTGATAAAGAAGAAATAGCTGTTTTTCTTGAAAAAGGTGATTTAATAGCTGTTTCTGCTTTTGGAAAAGGTGAGAAATATGAAAAAGCTATTAGGGCTATGGTATACCTTACAAAAGAAATGGACTCATCAATCATTGTTTTAGATAAAGATCATCCAAGCTCAAAAAGATTAGATCTTGTTTTATCTGTCGGAGAAAAAATTCGGTTAAATTGTAATATAACACCTGGAACCCATCCAGAACAAGATGTTTTATGCTCTTGTAATAGTCTCTCTGGTTTAGAAATAAATAAAACAGAAAATGGAGTAGAAATAGAAGGAATTCTTGATAATTATAAGGTTGAAGAATTTTAATAAATTACATTGTCCTTAATTTTAAAATAATCACTGCAAAATATAAAAAAAGGAAATTATAATGATTTTTATGTCAAGTTATGATATGGAAATAGAGAATGTTATAAAACAAATTAAAAAGCATGAAGCTAAAAATGTGGGGATTCAATTTCCTGAAGGTCTTAAAACTAAATCAATAGCTATTGCTGATGAAATTGAAAGTCAAACTCAAGCAAATGTTATTCTTTCTGGAGATCCTTGTTTTGGTGCATGTGATGTATCAGATTCTAAGATGCTTGGAATAGTTGATTTAATTATTCATTATGGTCATAGCCCACTTCCTTTAAAATATAAAGTACCAACTATTTTCATTGAAGCAATGGCAAATATTAAAATTCATGAGGCTCTTAAAAAATCATTAGATAGTCTAAAAGATTATTCTAAAATAGCTATTGCAACTACAACACAACATCTTAACTTATTAGATGAAGTTAAAGATTTTCTAGAAGATAAAGGAAAAGAAGTGGTTCTTAACTCTTCAAAAACAACACGAAAAGGTCAGGTTTTAGGATGTAATTTTTCATCTATTAAGAATTTAGATGCTGAAGTATATTTATTCATTGGGAGTGGTAGATTTCATCCTTTAGGCATACATCTTTTTACTAAATCACCAGTTATACTTTTAAATCCATATAGTCTTGAAATAACTAATATTAAAGATTTTGCAGATGAAATATTAAGAATTAGATTTGCAAGGATTGTAAAAGCTAAAGAAGTTAAGAAATGGGGAATTTTAATATCATCTAAGGAAGGACAATACAGATTCAATTTAGCAAAGGAAATTAAAAAAATGTTAAAGGATGCAGGTATGAAATCATATTTAATATTAGTGGAAAATATAACCCCTGATATTTTACTTCCCTATTTAGATTTAGGTGGATTTGTTGTTAGTGCTTGTCCTAGAATAGCTATTGATGATTCATTAATGTATAAAAAACCACTTATAACTCCACAAGAATTAGAAATTGTTTTAAACAAAAGAAAATGGGAAGATTATCAAATTGATGAAATTCTTTTCCATGAAAGATATGAAAAAATTAATTAAATATCATTTTTTTTAATAAAAACATTAAAATGTTCCTCCAAAGCCAATTAAAAAAATTATAGGATTTCTTTAGACAACCTGTTGCCTAATACAAACCCTACTAAGTAATCATAATATGCAAACAAAATATATTATTCACAATAGGGATTAATAACTTAAAAAACATATCAATAAATGACATATAAACATCAGATGATGTATTAATACTTCTATCAACAACAAAACTATAATGACTACCCACAAAATCATACAATTCATTAACATTATCAATACTACAAACACCAGAACCAACAATACTACAAACCATGATCAAAACCATAATCAAAATACTTGATCTTTTATTGAACAAAAATATCAACCTCACCAATAATACTTACAATTAAATAAAATATTATGTTTTGAAAACTTTAGTAATACCACTATTAGCCATATCACAAGTATTAGGATTCACCATATATGTAATTATATATGTTTTATTTATCCTCAAGTGGGATATTAGCAAAATAAGGATCAAAAGTATTAATGGTTGTTCTATTGACATTGTAAAGTTTAGGATTCCCTGCAACAAAATCACTTATTAAAATCTGGAAAGTTGCATTCTCATACATATCAACATCACGAGGACATCTATTTGGATTAAAAGGTGCAAAATAAACAGAACCACAAAGTATACCATTACTTACATAAGGTTCATTCCCTAACATACCCATTACAGTTTTATGAGGATCAACATGGAAATTATAATAATCAGAATCACCGAAAAGCCATTGTAGATAACTTATAGTATAATTACCTAACTTAGTGGCCTTATAAACATCATTCCAACCATGATCAGTTTCACCACTCTCAATAATTGTAAATAAACCAGTGTTCTTCAAAAGCTTATTAATATCATCTAAAACCAAACGATCATCATATCAAAACGATTACAAATTTCCCTTTTAGTGAAAGTATCACCAAGTTCAATAGGACAATCATAAGTATTATCAGCAGCAATAACACTACTAACACTACTCATAACTATTAAAGTTAATAACAAAACACCAAAAAATTTCTTAAACACTATACAAGCCTTCAACAAAGTCTGACTTACATCCAAAAAATAAAAATAAAAAAATTATACTGTATCATTAGTAGGTTCAGGTGGTTTTGGTGCAGCTACAACATTAAAAACAAAGGTATTCTTAATTGCAAACCCATCTTTCATATGAGTAAAAGGCACTTTAACATTACCAACACTAACAGCAGTATAAATATCAGCTTCAGGTGTATAAGTCCAATTAAATAAACCTGAATCATAAAAAGCTGATTGTACAATATCCCTACAACCACCATAATCAACTAAATTACTATTATTAATAGTAATATTATCGCCAACAGTAGCATTCACAATATATGTATGACTAATATCATTAGAATACATTGGATAAGGCCATGGACAAGGTTCAGGATCAGGATCAGCAATAACACTTCCCATACTACACATAGCTAACATAGCTATAACTAAAACACTCAACATTTTTCTTAACATAAATATACCTCCAAAATGAGCAAAGCTCAATAAAAACAATTCAAAAAGGGACAAATAAATTTTTTTACTCATCCCTAATAATAGTAGTGGCAATTAAAAAAATCCAAAAATATATAAAAATAGGTTTTCTATAGACAACCTATTGCCTAATATATATTAATTATATTAAAATTATAAATTTTTAGGATCAACCCTAAAATGATAATTATAAATACCTTGATTTCTATAACCCTTAACAATAAAAGACTCTGTACCAGGCTTAATAGCTGAATAAACACCAATTTTTTGTTCTGGAACATGAAGAATTTGTACAAACAAATCACAATTACTAAAAGCCTTATCAACAACATCAAAAGTAGGACCATAATCATGATAATTAGTACTATTGATACTAATAATATTACCCACAGTAAAATTTAAATTCACATGTTGTGGCACACCTGCTGCTACATTACCCATACAACAAATAGCTAATAAAGTTATAACCAAAACACTAAAAATTTTATTCATAATTTATCATTCCTCCCTAATAGTAGTGGCATTTAAAAAAATAAAATTATGATAATGGTTTAGGAACATAAATAGTATCAAAATAATAAGTACCATTTTTAACTATTAAACTTACATATGAAATATCACCAATCAAATTACGATGAATAAAACCATCATCAAACAGCAAAGGATCACTTAAATAATTACCGTTAATTAATTTAGTAATCATATCATTATCAATAAATAATGAAGTAATCAATGAATCATGCTGATTATTATTAAAATACTCCAATGAATAACTTGGATTAGTGACATTTAAGTACTTAATATCAAATAATAAATGACTAAGACTATAATTACCATCAGGTATACCATGCTTAGGATCAGGATCTGGTGTAGGACTAGGACCAGGATTTGGACCAGGATCTGATGTAGGATTATGATCAGGGTTTGAACTAAATTGAGATTCAGAATTACTATTAACAGGATTCTGAAAATTAGTAGAAGGTGAACCTAAATAATTTCCAACACTGTCATTATTAATATTAGAATCAACTGAAGAATTATTAGAAGCGATAGTATTATTAACAGAATTATTAATTAAAGAATGATTATTAAAAGGGTTAAAAAATAACCCTGTTGAAACTAATACTATTCCAATAAAACCAATAATCAATAATAATAAACTATGCTTCCCTAACATCATTAAACACCAGATGAATTCGTTGTATTATTATATGAATAAGGTAAACTACCATGTTCCTCAATATACTTTTTAATCAATAAAATAAGTTCATTATACCTTTCTAATTCCTTAGCATTAATATCAAGGCTTGAATCAGGTTCAGAATCAAAACTAGTATAAAAACCTGTAATTTTTATAAGATAAATACCTAATTTAACAAATGAAATAATAGGTTCAATAATAAGAAAATCAAGCAACCAATAAATAGTATAAACAATCATAATAATTACAAAGCCAATCCAGAAACAAGCTATTTTAATAGCATCCCAAATATACTTATAAAACTCGTACCATTTATAATGACCCATACTTGGTGCATCAGATGGTTTAATCCAAGGATCCCAATCAGGTATAACAACTAAATCAGGTAATTTTGGTACTCCAAAATCAGGATTAACGAGTTTAGGAGTAAAAGGTTTATAATTAGAAACATTGAATGAATTATTAACTTTTGACGGTCTAATAAAGAAATTACTACTATTAGTATCATTAAGTATAATATCATTACTCATAACAACAGTCTTATTAATACTATTATTTAAATCACCAGCAGTACTATTATTAGTTATATTAACATCAACAGAAGTATCATTATAAAGATAAGTAATAGTATAACCTTTAAGTTTATAATCCTGTAAAACCAATTCCTTCTCTGCCTCACTAGTACTTTTATTTAAATCAGAATGTAAAGCGTCAGCATAATTTAATTTATTATTAACATTAGGTGCAGTAACACTTTCATTTAATAAATCAGTATAATTATTATCAATTTCACCAGTTAAATCTGAAGATTTCTCATACTGAACTCCGAAATCACAACCAATAGCAACAGTAGAAACACCACTAACAAATGCTAAAATAGTAAGAATACTACCTATAATTATCTTTGTTGCAAGTGATGCAATTTCAGCGGCAATTGCGCCTACATTATAAATTTGATAAGCAGGACCAGAAAAAGTACTTTTAGCCACGAGTGCGGCTTTAAGTCTCTGCCTTTCATCAACCCAATTGCTAGTAAATGCATAACCGACTAAACTACCACAAGTTGTAACCACACCAGCGGCAATCATACCAACTTCACCGTGACCTAAATTATAAAAATTTTCCATATCATGGGCACTACTATTCAACTTTCTATAATTATCCTGCATCAAAGCAAGCTGAGCTCTAGGAACATGTCTAAAAGATGTATTAGAACCGCTATCATAATAAGTATTCGGATATAACTCAAAAGTTTTATTACTAATATCAACAATACTATTAACATTAGACTTAAAAGAATCCTTCTCTGTAATTAACCTATTAAGGGCTTTATCATGAGGAGCAAGTGATCCACCATAATCAACAGCACCATTCTTAAAACTAATACCATCCTTATAAAAAATAGAACTAAAATTATAATAAGGATACCTTGCATCCCAACCATTACCACCATTATTATTAAGACTATAATAAATGCTCTGTTGAAATATTAACAGTAGAATTATTACTTAACGGATTATTATCTTTAGTCTTATCGCCAGAAATAGTGCTATTAATATTAGGATCAGCTGCATTAAAAGCTGGAACAAAAGTCAAACTAATAATAAAATAAACAATTAACAAACCAACATACTTCTTAAACATAATAAACCTCCAAATAAAATAATATACAGGATTTCTATAGACAACCTGTTGCCTAAATACTAATCACACACTCCTAGGACCAACAATAAAATCAACATAATCTGAATCAAAAGGCCAACCTAATTCAACCTCAAACCTGCCAGACCCAACCTTAATAGCAGTAATATAAATATCAGAGAACAATTCACACTTTGTAGATGTAATAAAATACTCTGAATTTTGAAAAGCTCTTTGATACTTACTATCAAAACAACCACTAATATCATTATCATCCATCCAATCATCAAGATCAAAAGTCTCATATTGAGTCATATTCACATTATAAGTATAATGTTTAGCAGAAACACCACCAATAGCACTTATAACTAAAATACTGATTAATAATAAACTTAAAATCTTTTTTAACATAATTAAATACCTCCAAAATAATAAACAGTAATTATGATTAATACTTGAATATAAAAGAACTATACCAATTACCCCTAGCAGCTAAAGAAACAGAAAATTCATAATTACTGTTCCCCCTAAGATGCCAATCAAGACCAGATAAATCAAAGTAATTATTTTCTCCAGTATTAACATCTGCATGATAAACCTCACTTACATCGTCAATATTAATACAATTTATAGTTAAAATAGAATTCCAAAACTCATTATCTGCAGGTTGACTTTTACTAGGATTAGTTGCATAAATATTAACTTTACCTGCTATCTTACCACCGTTATTTGTATCAATATACGAGTATTCTGGGATATCTAATTTAACTTCATGTGGTTTAACATTAAAATGATAATAATCAGGATCATACCACCAAGATGGATAATAATTTTCCACAATTGTATTCATACCAACTTTATCTGCACTATAAATATAATCATGACCTGGTTCCATCTCTGGTTCTCCTGCATCATCTGATATACCAATTATAGTAAATAAACCTGATGATTGAATCAAATCATTAATATAACCTATATTCTGACCCATAAAACCTTCATCAACTGCTTTCTCCCATACACTCATACCCTTGAATGTATCACCAACCTCATAATTATAATTAAAATGATATGACTTAGCACTAACACAACCATAACTACTACTGAGTAAAATAATCAATAATAAAACACTTAAAGATTTTTTTAACAAATAAACCTCCCATGTAATCCAGATTTGTTTTAGACCATCTGTTGCCTATGTTTTTGAAATTTTAGAACCTCAAAAAAGTTGTAGAATCCCAAAAATAAAAAATTAAAATTAATTAATCA
>JAITXE010000054.1 GCA_031284925.1 Methanobrevibacter sp. | reverse complement strand
TTTTTTTTGATTCATATCATGTTGGTATTGTCCAACACTAATTGATTTAGGATCTATTTTAACTAATTCTGCTAATGGATCTTGTAAACGTCTAGCTATTGAAATTGCACTAAGTTGACTTACACTAAAATCAGGAAATTCTTCGGTGCCTAATTTACTTGCAGAATAAACAGATGCTCCAGCTTCATTTACTATAACATAGTTAACATCAGATCCTTTAATTATATCTGCAATTATTTGCTCTGATTCTCTTAATGCTGTTCCATTTTCTAAAGCTATAATATCAACAGTGAATTTATGGATTAATTTTAAAACTGTTGTTTTTGATTCTTTAATTTTATTTTGATGTTTGGTGGGGTATATTATATTTGTATCTAATACTTTTCCAAACTCATCAATTACAGATAATTTACATCCAGTTCTAAATGATGGATCCCAACCTAAAACTACCTTGTTTTGAATAGGTCCTTGCATAAGTAATTGTTTAAGATTTTTTGAAAAAACAATCATTGATTTATCTTTGGCTTTTCAGTTAGAAAACTTTTTATTTAACTTCCAATTTCTTTTAATGATATGGGCAGTAAAAGTTAATATTTTTATAATAATTATTTATATTAATAGATATTAAAAAGAAATTATTAAATCTAAATATATTAAAAAATTAGTTTTTTTTAAAAAAATAAATTAATAGTATAATGTAATAATCTAAAATTCATTAATATTTATAAATAATTAAGAAGTATGTGGGGGAGAACATGACATATAGAGTAGCAGTTACAAGCGATGATGGTGAATATGTTAATCAACATTTTGGAAAAGCAAGCCATTTTTTAATCTTTGAAATTGATGATAATAATGAATATGAGTATTTAGGTGCTGTTAATAATAATCCAATTTGTGGAAGCGATCGTAAGAATAAATCGGCTAATTCTGTTAGCTTAATTTCAGATGTTAGTATTTTAATAACAAGAAATGTAGGAATTAAACCAACCCAAATACTAATTGAAAATGGGATTAAACCATATTTAACTTCAGCAGCAATTGAAACAGCTTTAGAAGAAGTAATGGCTATGGAAAAAAAGAATAAAGAGAAATAATAGTAGAAATTAAGAAATGAATGTTTTAAATTAGAAAACCATTTTTAATAAGGAAGGGGGTTTAGAAATTATTGACCCTTAATTTTTAGGTTTTAATTTACTCATTAAACCTGATTTTCTTGCATAATGGAATAAATAAAGTTGTGTGTAACCAGCATAATCTTTAAATCTTTCCATTCCAAATGTTCTTACTTTATCTACTTTAATATCTTTCCTGTCAAAGTATAGGTATGAAATTATTCGTTTTATCCAAACATCTGATGGGAAAGCTTCCGTAAAACCATATCCATAAAGAAGAATACAATCAGCTACTTTAGGACCAATTCCGTTGATTTTAATTAAAGTTTCAAATGCTTCATCGTATTTCATATCCTTAATATCTGATGGATTAATTTCTGATGCAAAAATCTTACTTGCTTTTTTTATATAGTTTGCTCTATAACCAAGCCCACATGCTTTTAAATTATTAACATATTTGTGATTATTAACTTCTTCATCCTCATAAACATTAGATAAAGTTTTAGGGCTTGGAAAACTATAAAATGTGCCTGAAGGAAATTCATATTTCTTACCCCAAGTTGATGAAACCTTATGCATTGATTTTGTCCATCTGATAATTGAATTATTAGCAGAAGAAATTGAGGATATTATTGACTGAAAAGGATCTTTAGCTAAAAATAATCTAAGACTACTGCAAAAATCAATGGATGGCTTAAGTTTTTCATCATTTGATAAAAATTTATAGAATTTATTTAAGTTAAAATCTAAATCATAAATTTTAGCTATTTCATCATAAATTCTTTTTTCATTAACATTTTCATCTAATAATTCATATTCCACATCAATACTATCAAGGCTGTTTTGAGATAATTTTAAAAGAACTGGTATTTCATCTATTAAAATCATATTAGAATACTTATTATTTATTAATCTCCAAGGAGCCTGTGAAGTTTGTCCAGATTCTTGAGTGAGATGAAGATCAACTTTACGCATTATTTTCATTTTAAACACGAAATATAACTTTTTAATGGTTTATTCTTATATTTACTCCTTTTTTATTTAAATAATCTTTAACTATTGGGATAGGATATTCATTAAAATGAAATATACTGGCAGCTAATGCAGCATTCACATCTGTTTTCTTAAAAACATCATAAATGTCTTGTGGGTTTCCTCCACCACCTGATGCTATCACTGGAATATCTACTGCACTATTAATAGCTTTTGTAAGTTCTATATCATATCCATTTTTTGTTCCATCTCTATCCATAGATGTTAGAAGAATTTCACCTGCTCCTCTCTTCTGGCAATCCATAGCCCAATTTATAGCATCAATCCCTCTGAATTCTCTTCCACCATAAATACTGCAATCAAACCAACAATATCCTTCTTCTGTTTCTATAATATTTTTATCATTGTTTTTTTTTGGATTTTTAATATATCTTCTTTTAGCATCTATGCCAATGACACATGCTTGAGAGCCAACTACTTTAGATGCCTCATTTATTAAGTCTGGATTATGTATGGCTGCTGTGTTAGTGGAGCATTTATCTGCTCCAGCTTTTAGCATATTAATATAATCTTCAACTTTTCTTATTCCACCACCCACACATATTGGGGTGAATACTTCTTCTGTAACTTTTTTAAGAACATCACCCATAGTCTCTCTTTGTTGCTGTGATGCTGTAATATCTAAGAAGATAATTTCATCGGCCCCATCTTCATAATATTTTTTGGCAAGTTCTGTGGGTTCACCAGCATATTTTATTTGTTTAAATTCAACACCTTTAACAACTCGACCATTTGGAACTTTTAAATCACAATCAAGACATGGAATAATCCTTTTAGTTAACATTTTTTATTTCTCACTATCTTAGTAATAAATATATGATTTTTTAATTTAGAAATTTAGTAAAAATTCTCTACTTACTATTTTTTAAGTATTCATCAATTATTTTATTACCATTTACAAATGCTAAATCATGTTCTTTAGCATATAACTCTGCATTTTCTATTGATCGAGCTTCTTGTGTTTTTCCATCCATCATTTCACAGACTACAGTGACTGGGGTTATATCTGCTATTTCTGCTAAAGATAAACTAAGTTCTGTATGTCCTTGTCTATTTTTAATTAAACCATTAGCTCCTCTTAAAAGTGAAACATGTCCTGGAGAACGAAATTCATTTCCAAATTGATCAAATTTTCCTTGTTCACATAATTGAGCAATACTGCTTATGGTTAAAGCCCTATCATTATCCGTTATTCCTGTAAATGTTTTTCTATTATTTACCCAAATAGAAAATGAGGAACGTTCATCGTAAGGTATGTCATTAGGAGTTAATTTTCCTAAAACTGGGAACTTATCTTTTGCAACATTCATAATTTCAGTCATATAAGGTATGGCGAGTTTATCACAAAAATCAGGATGGATACATGTGCAAATTAATCCTCCAGCATCTTGCCTCATGATAGCTACTTGAATTCCTGTAACAAACTCTGCGCCAATGATCATATCTACTTCACTTTCTCTATCATCATTGTCATAGACTAAAACAAATTCTCCATTTTTAATTGATTCTATTCCTTTTTTTAACATTTCATCACTCTTAATTATTAATTAATCTTTTTTTGATAATTATAACTTGTTTTAATAATATCATCAATTTGATTAAATTCAGTTCTCCATTTTAAATCTTTTTTTACTTTTTTATTATCTGCTATTAAAATAGCTGGATCTCCATCTCGTCTATTTTTTATAACATGAGGTATTTTTGAATTTGTAACTCTCTGACAACTTTCTATAATTTCATTTACAGAAAATCCTTTACCCATACTTAAATTAAAAATATCACTTTTCTCTTTATCTAAAAAATCAATAACTTTTAAATGAGCTGATGCAATATCATTTACATGAATATAATCTCTAATACATGTCCCATCTGGAGTTGGGTAATCAGCGCCGAAAATACCTATTTTTTTTCTTTTACCTAATGCAACATCTAAAACAATAGGGATTAAATGAGTTTCGGGGTTGTGATTTTCACCAATTTCATGATTTGAATCTGCACCAGCAGCATTAAAAAATCTAAAAATCACGGAATTAAAATTCTCTATTTCTTTAGATTTCTTAATTAAGTACTCTTCAAACATTAATTTTGATTTTCCATACGGATTTATTGGATTACAAGCATTTTTTTCTGATATGGGGATAATTTTAGGATTACCATAAACAGCAGCTGTCGAAGAAAATATGAATTTATTTATGTTAAATCTAATTGCAATATTTAAAAGATTTACACTATATTGATAATTATTTTCATAATATTTTGATGGATTATTAACAGATTCACTAACAGAGGTTAATTCAGCTAAATGTATTACTATGTCAATTTGATATTTTTTAAAAATTGAAGATATTAAATTTTCATCATTTAAATCTCCTTTAATGAATTTTCCCCATTTAACCATTTCTTGATTGGAATTTTTAAGATTATCTAAAACTATGGTCTGATAACCATTTTCATTAATCAGTTTATTAACATGAGCACCTATATATCCCGCACCTCCTGTGATTAAAATCATGATAAACTCCTATTTAATTAATTTATCTGCATCAATGATATTTAAATTTAAGATCCATTTCATAGTCTCAAAATCAATTTGTCCTGGTGCTGTAACATCATCTAAAGCGGCAAAAGTAATTGGGGCTTTAAATTTAGGTGCTATTGCTCTGGTGTAACTACCAAGATCCCCCATTGAAATAGCTATTGTATTATCACATTTAGATGAGATAGCTAAAATATCAATTGTGTCTTTTAAAGTATTACCTTTAACAGCTATCTTAGCAATATCTCCTATTTCAAGTTCTTCTTTAACTATATTTAACATTTCAGATAAAGGCGGGGTTTTTTTAAAGTCATGGTAAGATATTATGGTTTTAACTCCAGTTTCAACTATTGATTTTATGTCTTCAGTTTTATTTTGAAGTTCAATATCAACATATTCAGCAAATTCAGATGATGCTTCTAAAATAGCTATTCTTTCCTCATCAGATCCTTTAAAAGACCCACCTTCATTTTGAATTCTGTTAGTTGCTATTATGGGAAAGTTAATTTCTTGGATAATTTCTTTAACCATTTTTGGGGTTGGTTTATTTATGGCATCTATTCTAAGATCGATAATATCGATACCTTTATCCACATATTCTTTAGCTATTTTTAAGATTTCTTTTTTATTTTTTTTAAAAATTGGGACAGCTATTTTAGTTTTAGAATACAATGTAACAGTCTCTTATAATCTTAGTTAATAATTTATAATAATAATATTGAATAATAGATATATATAATTCTTTTGGTTTAAATAATATTTTTGGTTTTAAATTAATTTGGATTTTTTATAAATTAGTTTATAATAATTTTTGCAATAATTTCTAATGGTTTTTGTTAATGTTGGTGTTGTGGGTATAGGTTGTGCCTTATGTTTTTGGCGTTGATTGGAGTTATGATGTTTAATACATTTTTACTATGATGGTTATTTTTATTCTGCATAGGGTTATATATATTTCATGTTTATTATGTAATTATTATTTATGTTAGTAATATATTATTTTATTAATGTATGTGTTACTTGATTATAAATGCGATTAGATGTATGAAGTGAGAACTTAATATTTTGTATTAGGTTTGATGTTGGTTTTGGTAGATGTGGTGATATTTAGTTTTTATGTTTTTTAAAAAATTAAGGTTTTTTTTTATTGATGTA